>DASYUH010000072.1 GCA_036001465.1 Candidatus Polarisedimenticolia bacterium | reverse complement strand
TTTCTTCAGCGCGCCGCAGCTTAAGCGCGATCCGTTAGACAGCTTGCGCCGGAGTGCCCTCACATGCGACCCTTCGGTATTCAATCAACGTCACATTGGACGGGTGCTGCGATCATCGTGTAATGTTCGCGGACGAAGACTTGCATCGTCACGCGGTCGAGAACCTCGACCAGGCCGATGCCCTCCTCTTTGGCCGGGTGACTTACGAAATGATGGAGGCCGCGTTTCGGCCGCCGGCGCGGACTGGAGCGAGGCCTGATTGGATGGAACGCTTCGCCCGGACGATCGACGCGGCAAAGAAGTACGTGGTGTCGAGCACCTTGGACCGGGTCGATTGGAACGCAGAGCTCGTGCGCGGGGATCTGGGGAAGGCCGTTCAGCAGCTCAAGCGGGCGCCGGGCAAGGGACTGTTCACGGGCGGCGTGAAGCTCCCTATGGCGTTGGCGGAGCTGGGATTGATCGATGAGTACGAGTTCGTGGTGCACCCCACGCTGGCAGGCCGAGGCCCGACGTTGTTCGCGGGGCTGTCGAAGCGCGTCGACTTGAAGCTCGTGAGCCGGCTGGAGTTCCGCTCGGGGGCGGTGGCGATGCGCTATGCGCCGAGAAGGTAGCCGTCCGTCGAGGCGGCTCAGAACGCGCGCCGCAGCTTGGTCGGGGCGTTAAGCCGGCCCAAGGAGCCCCATGAAGGCCGCACTCATTGATCGCTACGGAAGCAATGACGCCGTACGCGTGGCGGATATTGAAATCCCAGCCTTGGGCGCCACGGACTTGCTGGTTCGAGTGCACGCCGCAAGCGTGAATCCGGTGGACATCAAGACGCGTGATGGGAAGCTGAAGACGCTGTTGAAATACCGTTTTCCGCTGGTGCTGGGCAATGATCTCTCGGGCGTGGTTGTCGACGTAGGCTCACGGGTGACGCGCTTCAGGAAGGGTGACGCGGTCTATGCGCGCGTCGACACGCACCGCGTCGGAACGTTCGCGGAATTTGCGGCAGTCCGCGATGGCGCCGCCGCCCTCAAGCCCGCCAACGTGACGTTTGAAGAAGCCGCCTCCCTTCCGCTGGTTGCGCTGACGGCGTGGCAGGCATTGGTGGAGATCGGAAGGCTTGGCGCCGGCCGGCGCGTGTTGATTCACGCCGGCAGCGGTGGCGTTGGAAGCGTGGCCATCCAGTTGGCCCGTCATCTGGGCACAACCGTTTTTACCACCGTGGGGAAACGCAATGTGGAGCTGGTGAAGCGTCTGGGCGCGAGCGTCGCCATCGACTATCGCAGCGAACGTTTTGAAGACGTGGCCAAGGATTGTGACGTGGTGCTGGACAGCGCGGGTGGTGACACACTGCTGAAGTGCTTCGAGTGCGTGAAGCCTGGCGGTGTGGTGGTCAGCATCAACAGCAGCACCCCGTCTCCGGCGTTTGCACGAAGCTGGGGGCTCAATCCCATCATCGTTCTCGCGATCAGGGTGCTGTCCCGCAAACCCTTGGCTGCAGCGCGGCAGCACAAGGCCCGTTATGAGTGGTTCTTCGTGCATGCCGATGGAGACCAGCTGAAAGAAATCGCGGGGCTGGTGGAGAGCGGTGCCATCACTCCGTTGGTGGACAAGGTCTTTCGTCTCGCTGAGGTGCGTGATGCGCTCGCCTACTCCGAGTCCGGCCGGGCGACGGGAAAAGTGGTCATCAAAGTTGTGTAAGCGTTCCACGCCGCGGCTGCTCACCCTGGCTCAACCTGGCGCTCGTTGCCGTCTCGACGATCCTCGTGGCTATCGTCACCGAGGAGGGCTTCTTCAGAGGCCGGCTCATGGCCTCGCTGGAACGGGCCGGCCAGACACAGAGCGGAATATTGGTTTGGAGCAGCATGGCGTTCTCGATGTGGCACCTGTCGGCGGTTTCGCTCAACACGGGCTGACCCGCCGCAGGGGCCCGGTGTAGAGTCATGCGCACCGTCCACGTCGCCTTCCTGTGCGGGATCAACGTCGGCGGCAAGCACACCCTGCCGATGACCGCCCTGGCCGCCCTGTTCACCGAGTCGGGGTGCGCCGACGTGCGCACCTGGATCCAGAGCGGCAACGTCCTGTTCACCGCCGCGACGCCGCTCGCCCGCCGCGTCCCCGCCCTGATCGCAGCGGGCATCTCGAAGCGCTTCGGCTTCGAGGCGCCGGTCGTGACGCGGACGGCCCCCTAGCTCGACGCGGTCGCGAGGAGCAACCCGTTCCTGCGCAACGGTGCGGACCCGAGGACCTTGCACGTCGTCTTCCTGGCGGAGCGTCCCGGCCGTTCGCGGGCGGCACTTCTGGATCCCGATCGCTCGCGGCCGGATCGATTCGTCCTGCGCGGCGGCGAGATCTATCTCTTGTGCCCGAACGGACTGGCGCGTAGCAGGCTGACGGCGCAGTATTTCGACTCGACGCTCAAGACCACGAGCACCTTCCGCAACTGGAACACCCTCCTGAAAACGCTCGAGCTGGCCCGCCTGCCGGCGCGGTCCGGGTGAATCTCTCTCAGTCCTCCGTTTCGATCTGGCCGCGGATCTCACCGCCCGTGTGCTTGGTGGAGTGGACGTTGGCATAGGTCACGTTCTTGTCGATGGCGCGCAGCAGCTCGGCAAACTCGCCCGTCGTCAGCCCCTGCCCCGACGGCCCGACGATGTCGGCGCCGGTCACGGTGCGGCTCACGCTCCCCGCCCGCGGTCCTGGACAGAGAGGCGTCCCCTCCGGCCCGTTCCCCAGGTTCGAGCAGAGGAAGACGGCGATGCCGCCGTTCACCCCCCGCTGTCCCAGGTGGATGTGCGACTGCTGGACGTCCCCCTCGAGATCTTCGTACGAGAGGGTGTAGCTGAGGGCGGTCCCGTCCTCCGAGATCGTGGCGCGGAAGCTCCCCCGGCCCGTCGAGGAGACGGAGGGGGGCTCTTCGAACCCTTTCAAGGTAGCTTTCAGGGTCCGGGCATTGTCGTCCGCCGACACCAGCGCACCGACCGTCCCCACAACCAGCAGACCCGCAAGCAGCCGTACGATTCCCACACGCGTCATGTGCCGCCTCCTTTCCGCTCGGATGAGCGATGAAATGGTGTCCGCCGCCAGCTTGAATCCCCTCCCCGCCCCGGATCGGTGACGAAAGTCACCTTGTCGCGACCGGGACGCGGACGATGTATCCTGCGCGATGGTTCCGGAGGCCGAAGATGAACATCACGATTCAGGAAGCGGGGGTCGAGGAGGCCGAGCTCGTCTTCGAGTGGGTCCTGCGCCTGCTGCGCGAGCTCGGCGACGAGGCGGACGATCTCGGGGCGCTCGACCGGGCGCGGGTCACCCGCGCGTGGCGCGATGCCGGCCCGCGAGCCGTCACGCTCGTCGCCCGGACCGGCGAGGGGGAGATCGCCGGGATCTCCACCGTCGTCGAGTCCTTCGCCATCTACGCCAACGGAGCGTACGGCGTGATCAACGAGATGTACGTGGCGCCGCCGTATCGATCGAAGGGCGTCGGCGGCCGGCTGATCGCCTCCGTGAAAGAGCTGGCCAGGCGACGCGGCTGGGGCCGGATCGACGTGACCGCGCCCGAGTCCCCCGCCTGGGATCGGACCCGCCGGTTCTACGAGTCCCAGGGGTTCGTCTTCACCGGCCCGAAGCTGAAGTTCGTGCTCGACCGCGTGTAACATGAAGAACCTCCACCACGGCCCCAGGTTCGAGTGCCGCTCGGATCCCCATCCGATCGCCGGAGGACTGCGTCTCGTCCTGATCGCCGCAGCGCTGTTTCCGTTTGCCGCGCGACCCGGCCCCGCATCAGCCGCCGCCTGCACGCCGGATTTCAAGGAGGCCGACAGCCTCATGCAGTCGATGGTCTCGGCCACCCCGCTGCCAGGGGCCGGACTCTGGCTCTTTGACGCGGGCGGCGTCACGATTCATCAGCGGATGTTCGGCAACTACACCCCCGATTCTCTGCTTCTGGTCGCCTCTTCGACCAAATGGTTTTCGGCGGCGGTGATCATGGGCCTCGTGGACGACGGCACCCTTCGGCTCGATGACAAGGTCAGCGTCTATCTCCCCTACTTCACCGGGGCCAAGGCCGACATGACCCTGCGCCAGTTGTTTTCGCACACCTCAGGCCTCGACAACCGGACCGACGCCCCCTGCGTGAACGATTCCACGACGACGCTCGATCTCTGCGCACAGCAGATCGCCCAGACCGTCGCGATGATCGGCCCCCCGGGCAGCTTCTTCTGTTATGGCAACAACTCGATCCAGGTGGGCGGACGGATGGCGGAGGTGGCGAGCGGGAAAAGCTGGAGCCAGCTCTTCACTGACAAGATCCGCACGCCGCTTGGACTCACTTCGACGTTCTATTTCGGCGGACAGAACCCGCCCATCGCAGGCGGGCTGATCACCACGATGAATGAGTATGGGAAATTCCTGCGCATGATCCTGGACGACGGGATGTATGGCGCCACCCGCGTCCTGTCCTCCGCGGCGATCGCGGAGATGCAGAGGGACCAGACAGCGCAGGCGGCCTTCTTCTGCTCGCCGGCGCCCCCGTACGTCCGTTACGGGATCGGCGAATGGCGTGATGTCCACTACGGGATGCCGGACGGCAGCCAGATTTCCTGCCCGGGCAAGTTCGGCTTCTATCCCTGGATCGACAAGAAGCGTGAGGTCGCCGGCATCTTCGAGATTTATGACTCCGCGGGGGCGGCGGCCGACAACCTGCTCATCGTCGCCTACCAGGTGCAGCAGGTCATCCGCGACCGGCTCGATGCCGCGGCCGGCGCGGACAGCGACGGCGACGGAATCCCGGACTGCCTCGACGACTGCCCGGCGGTGATCAACCCCTCGCAAGCGGACAGCGACGGCGACGGGATCGGCGACGCCTGCGACTGCGCGCCGGCGGACGGCCGCGCCTGGGGAGTCCCCGACGAGCCCGATATGCTGATCTTCTCCCCCGGCGGACAGTACGCGGAGTGGCAGCTGCCGCCCCACCCCGGCAGCTACGTCCTCGACGACCGTTACGATCTCATCCGGTCGGCCAGCGCTTCGGATTTCACGTCCGGCGCCTCCTGTGCGGGGAGCAACATCGCGCCGCAGATCGACCTGATCTACAGTCTCGATCTGGCCGCGCCCTCCGGCCCCGGCCAATGTCTCTTCTATCTCGTCCGGGCGGAGAACACCTGCGGCTCCGGCCCCGCCGGCCACCGCAGCGACGGCGGGATCGTCCCGGCGCGAAGCTGCCCTTAGCTGCAAAAACATCCGGGGTGGCGATGCCGCCGTGACTTCGATCGCAAGGCGCCGGCGGCCGGCTGAAGTTCGTGCTCGACTAGCGGCGGGACCGTCGCTCCATCCGCCAGTATTCCAGCGCACCGACCAGGGCCATCCAGAAGAGGATCCCGCCTCTCCACCACCACGAGTGGACCTGGGCCAGCAGGAAAGGATGAACCCGAAGAACGCCGCGATCAACGACACCACGATCGCGCCCGTCCAGAGGAGCAGGCGCATCGACGGCACTTCCGCGTCCACTATTTCGTCGAATTCCATCCAGACGAACATCAACCCTCCGGCCGCCAGGCCCGCGAAGCGCAGGGTCAGGTAGTGGCGCGCCCCTCGGGCGCCCCGCTCCTGCAGCCAGGAATCGCAGTGGGCGGCCAGTCGCGGGTCGGACGTCATGCGACGGATCGCCCCGACCTGGAGAATCGAACACGCGGTCAGATCCAGCATCTCAGACCGTCCGCTCGGACCGTCCGGATTTCGCCTGGGGGTGCGGGGTGAGGCGTGAGGTTACTCGGGCTTCATCCCCAGCTTGGTGATCATGTCCTTCTGTTTCTCGGTCCAGCCGTTGACGGCGGGATCACCGTGTTGCGCCAGGAGCTGCTTCTCGTCGTACATCTTCTTGGTGGTGTGGAAGTACTTGATGTTGGACTGGTGGCCGGAGGCGTCCCACTCGCGGGCCAGCTCCTTGTCGTGGTACTTGAACACGACGTTGTCCGCGTAGCTGATCGTGTTGCCCCATTCGTCCATCGCGGGGACCGTGTGCGCGGGCTTGCCGGATTGGTCCCGTTTCAGGACGGCCTTCTCTTCGAGGATGCCCGGGATATTCACCGTGTATTCCGTCTTGTCGGCCGATTCCTTGAACTCGATCGAGACGATCTTGGCAGGCCCGACCGTCGCGGGGAAGCCCTCGGAGAACATGAACTGGAGCATCTGCGAATAGGCCTCGCGCTGCTCCGGCGTCGTGCTCTTGTCGAAGTAGACCGTCGCGTAGGTCTTGGAATGGTCGGGATTGATCAGATCGCCCACAGCGACCGCTTTCAGGCCATCCAGCTTCACCTTCCCGACGTGCCCTCGTTTGATGTAGGCGAAGTCGGCGGCATTGCACTGATGGTGAGTGGGATGGGCGTTCGATCTGCAGGGGCAGGCATAAGCGGGACACTCACACATCGTGAACCCGATGCCCTCGACCTCGAAATCAGGAACCGCGGGCGCGGCCGCCTTCGCCTTGTCCGCCGCGGTCGCGAGGGTTGCCGAAAGGACGAGGACTCCGAACACTTTTCCTGTGGACATGGCCGCTTCTCCCCCCCAAGTGGTTTCGTTCGAGGATTCTAGAGAAAACGCTGGGCGGGGTCAACGCGCGCGGTTCTGCCTCCTGGCCGAGTGTCAACCACGATAAAAAATCTTTCACTTTTCGCTTGCAATCTGATTTGATGTACTCCATACTTACACTATGCATTTCGCCGCTGCTTCGCGCGCATTGCATGGTTCCTGCTACCCGCCTTTCGAGCTGCCACGCGCCGGTCTCGCGCGCACCCAGCCGGCGAGAGTCGCCGTCCTCCAGCGCTTCGCTTGCAGGGAGGATGCGCCGGCCTATGGCGCCCCGACCGGTCGCGACCATGCCGGTGACGACGCGGCCTGTGGCGACCCGTCCGCTGACACCCCGTCCCCCACAGGCGCGAGCGCCTACGCGATCGAGCGGTCGCTACGCCAGGCGGACGCCCTGGCTCTGTCCCTGCGGGCCGGGCTCGACCGCATCGCGATCCCGCTGGCCCGTGCGGCGGCCGCGTTCGTGCAGCGGCACGCCTGGTCCGATTTCGGATTCGCCCGGCTGGAGGATCACGCCCGCGAGCGCTTCGGCCGCTCGGGGCGGTGGCAGAAGGACTTCGCCTCGCTGGGCCGCGCGCTCCAGTCTCTCCCTGCCCTGGCCGACGCCCTGACCGGAGACGATGGTGGCCGCCCCGTTGGGCGCGTCGCAGCGCTTCTCGTCGCCCGGATCGCCTCGGCCGATTCGCTGGCCGCCTGGGTGGCGCAGGCGCGGAGCGTTCCGATCCGCGCGCTGCGCGAATCGGTCCGTGCGGCGCGCATGGCCCGCTCGGAGTGGCCGCCGGACTTTGACCACTCCTCCGGCGATGCGGAGCAGCGGTCCGCGGACGATCCACACTCCCCTTCGGACGATCTGAAGGCGCCCTCGGACAATCCAGCGAGCCCGCTTGATGCTGACCCAGACGATCTCTCCGACCGCTCCCTCGTCAGCATCCCGGTCCCGTCCCCCCTCCTGGCTGCGTTCGACGAGGTCGTCGATCTCTACCGCTGCGTCGAGGGACGCGAAGCGAGCGTGACCTCCTTCGTCGAGGCGCTGGTGGGAGAGGCCTGTTCCGCCGGCCTCCCCCCCGACGCCGACAGCCGCCCGATGAAGGTGTCCCCCGATCCGGCGGTGGTGGAGACCGCGCTGGCGCGCTCGACGGACAACTGGAGCCACCTCCCCGCGACGTCGCCCGCTTCGTGGTCCCTGGCGCTGGCCGGAGCCAGCCTGGCGCGCCTGCGCGACGTCGAGAGCGTCGCGGGGACCGGCGGCGCGGCCGAGCTCGACGGCCAGATCCGCGCCCTCCTGGCTCTCGAGGAGGACCTTGACGGCCGCCTGGCGAAGGTGCTCGCCGACATGGCCGAGCGCGGCGCCTGGTCGCGCCTCCGCTTCGCCGGCATCGGGCACTACGCCGAAGAGCGCCTCGGCGTCTCCCGCACCTCCGCCGAGGACCGCGTCCGCGCCGCCCGCTCCCTCCGGCAGTTCCCCCACCTGCGCGCCGCCTTCGAAGCCGGTCGAATCGGCTTCGAGGCCACTCTTCTCATATTGAGGATCCTCGGCCGCGGCCGTGTCTCCCCCGATATCGAGCGCGCCTGGGTCGCCCGCGCCGAAGAGGCCACCGTGAAGCGCCTCCGGGATGAAGCCCGGGCGCTCGCGCGCACGCGCTCCGTCCGTGCCGCCGGCGAGCCCACCCACCCGATGCCGCTGGACGACGCCGCGTGGCACGCGTCGCTGCGCCGCGAGCCGGGGACCGCCCGCGGGCGCGTCCAGTATTTCGGGATGGCCTCCGCCGAGCGCCCCGGCCCGGACGTTTTCCTCCGCCTCCGCCTGCCGCACGATCTCGCCGCTGACTTCCTCGGTGTCGTCGAGGCAGCCCGGCAGCGCCTGACGGCTCTGGCCGACTCGGTCCCCTGGGACGAGCCCTGGCCCGATCCCCACGCCGCGCCGTCCGTGCTCTCAGCCCGGACGTTTTCCGTCCGCTCCCGCCGCCTGCCGGCCTGGGTCGGCCTCCTGGCGCTTCTGGAAGACTTCGTCCTCACCTGGGACCCGCCGTACCGCGTCGCCCGCGCCTCGACCGGCGCCCGCGCGGGCGCCCCGAAGCGCCGCGGCGACCCGGTCTATTCCCGCGCTGGTTGGCGCTGCAGCGCCCCCGGCTGCACCTCGCGGAAGAACCTGGACGATCATCACGTCCTTTATCGCTCCCGGCGTGGCGGCAACGGGCTCGACAATCGCGTCTGCGCGTGCCGCTTCCACCACTACCTGGGAGAGCACGGGGAGCTGGCGACCTGCCGCGGCAAGGCGCCGCTTGGCATCCTGTGGAGGCTCTGGAAGAAGGATCTCGGAGTCTGGTACCGCAACGAGCGGCGGGTCGTCGCGCCAACAGGTGGATCGGCGGACGGATCGCCATCCCACGAGATACGACCCGATGCTACGACTGCCCCTTCGCGTCCTTGACGGCCTTGGTCAGGGCGGGGACGATCTCGAACAGGTCGCCGACCACTCCGACGCTCGCGACGCCGAAGATCGGGGCGTCGGGGTCCTTGTTGATGGCGATGATGTAGCCGGCCCCCTTCATCCCGACGATGTGCTGGATGGCCCCCGAGATGCCGCAGGCGATGTAGAGCTTCGGATTGACGGTGACGCCGGAGCTGCCGACCTGGTGCTCGTGCGGCAGCCAGCCCATGTCGGTGACCGGGCGCGAGGCGCCGACCTGGCCGCCGAGGGCGGCGGCGAGCTCCTTGATGACGCCGAACTTCTCGGGGGCGCCGACGCCGCGGCCGCCGGAGACGATCACCTGTGCCTGCGTCAGGTCGACGCCGCCGGCCTCGCTCTTCTTGATGCCGGCGAAGCGGGCGCGCAGCCCGGCGGCGTCCACTCCGGCGGAGATGGTGCGCACGGTCCCCTGGGTCGTCCCCGTGAACGCGGCGACGGCCCCTTTCTGCACCGTGGCCATCCTCGGCTTCGCGTCTCCGAGATCCAGGACCTGGATGAACTTGCCGTTGAACGCCTTGCGCGTGAACAGAGGCCGGCCCCCCTCGAAGGCGACCTGGGAGCATTCCGTGGCGATCGGCACGCCGATGCCGGCCGCGGCGAGCGGCGCGCAGTCCCAGCCGTTCGGGGTGTGGCTGGCGAGGACGATGTCCGGCGACTCCACCTTGATCACCGACTCGAGGATGCGGCCGTAGCCGTCGCCGGTGTAATCCTTGACGGCCTCCCCTTCGGCGTAGATGACCTCGGCCGCGCCGCGGGCCGCCAGCCCCTTCGCCAGGTCGCCGATGCCGTGTCCGATGAGGAGCGCCTTGACGTCGGCCGGGCCGCCGCCCCCCTCCCCCGCCAGGCGGTGGGCCAGAGCGAGGAGCTCGAACGTGGTCTCGCGGACCGCGCCCCCCTCGTGCTCGGCCAGGATCAGGATCCGGCAAGCCACTCAGCCACGCCCCACGCCGGCCGTCGACCGCGCCATGTCAGATGACCCCCGTCTTCTCGCGGATGCGCTTCACGAGCTCCTGCGCGACACGATCGGCCGCGCCGGAGAGGATCTCGGCCCCCTTCCCCTTGGGAGGCGGCGCCAGGCGGACCGTCTTGAAGCGGGCCGCCGACGCGGCGATCGCGGCCGGGTCCAGCTTGAGATCGGCGAGCGTGACCGTCCTGATCTCCTTCTTCTTGGCGGCCATGATCCCCTTGAGGCTGGCGTAGCGCGGCTCGTTGATCCCGGTCTGCACGGTGATGACCGCGGGCAGGGTCAGGTCGACGACCTGCACGCGGTTGTTCTCGAGCTCCCGCTCGGCGCGCGCCGTCCCCCCGTCGACAAGCTCGAGACGCATCGCCGCCGTGGCGCATGGACGTTCGAGGAGGCGCGCCACGAACGGACCGATCATCATGTAGTTGTCGTCGTCGGCCTGCAGCCCCGCCAGGATCAGCGAGAATCCTTCGTCCTTGATGGCCGCCACGATGGCGCGGGCGATCGACAGGGGGTCGGCGGCGTTCAGAGCGTCATCCTTGATGTGGATCGCGCGGTCGGCCCCGGTGGCGAGGCAGGTGCGCAGCGCCGCCGAGGCGCGCTCCGGGCCGGCGGTCAGGGCCACGACTTCGGTGACCTTGCCCGTGTCCTTGAAGCGCAGGAGCGCTTCGAGCGCGTACCGGTCGTAATCGTTGAGCCCGAACGTGAGGTTCCCCTCGTCCACCCACGTTCCGGCGCTGTTGATCCGGAAGGGAGAGTCGGTGTTCGGGACCTGCTTGATCAGGACCAGGCTCTTCATGAGTCCATCCGCCACCCCGCAGCGCCGCGTCGGGGCGCCTATCATAAACGAATTCCGGCGCCGGCTGTCGGGAGCCGGCGCCGGAGTGATGAGGGAGGCCCGAAAGGACGTGGCGCTGCGCGTCGTCCGTGGGCGGTAGGCGGGTCAGGGTTTGGTCTCGCCCGGCAGGATCGGGCCCTCCTTTCGATCGCTTCGCGACATGCGTCTGCGGAACTTCGTGGGTGGAGGGACGTGCTCTCGCGGACCATCGTAGATGAGGCGGTAGCGTCCGTAGTGAACGCGCTCGACGAAAATCTGGCTGGCGGCCAGGTTCCCCACGCAGTGCCGCACCAGGAAGCTGTGCACGCGGGACTGCGGCCAGTCGGGGTCGGAGAGCGCCTCGGCCAGATCGCGGGCGCTGAAGGGCTCGAAGAGTTTTCCGTTCGCGATCGCTTCCCTGATCCGATCGGGCAGATCCATACCGTGGCCCTGCCTTGTCTGCGGCGAGTGTCGTATGAATCAGCGGTGGTGCGCGACGCGGCGACGATCTGCGGCGATGCGAACGACACGACGGATGTCCGGCCACTGCGGGGGGTCTCTGCGGCTGAGTCCCCGGTCCCTCTCCTCATGCGGACCGCCGGGAATATACGTCGAGAGGTATCAAGACGCAATGCTATTTTGACATTTTATGCCGAGGCCGCCTGGAACGCGGCGAGACGCGCGCTGAGAGCCGGGACGCCGTGCGTGAAGGTCGCGTGCGCGTCGATGCCGAGCAGGCGGAACTCCTCCGCCGCGGTGCGCACGATCTGGCGCTGCGCTTCGGTGGCCAGGATCGTCTCCGCGGTGCGCGGGCGCCGGCGCGACACCATGAAGAAACCGCCCGGCGCGAGCGAGCGCGCCGCCTGGCGCGCGACGATGAGCCCGGTGGTCACCTGGCGATCGAGGAACAGCGACAGGGCGCGCTGGTGATCGCGGTAGCGCGCCTCGATCTCCTCGGGACCGAGGCCGGTGAGCGACGGGTCCGCGGGGAACAGGACGAACCTCTCCGCCGCCCCCGGATCGGCGGGCACGTGGAACACCGCGTCGACGCGATCGAGCCCGGCGAACACGTCGGCCATCGCGGCGGCCGACAGCGAGTCGATGCCGCGGATCTCCAGGCGGCCGTCGGCCTCGGGAGCGACCGGCAGGTTCCACCAGGACGAGTCGGAGGCGCCGCGGGACAGGCGCCGCCCGAGCCGCGCCATCATGCCGTCGTCGCCGGCCACGATCACCCGTCGCGATCCGGACTCCAGGCACCAGGCGGCGATCGATCCGACCCGATCGATCTCCGCGGTGTCGCGCGCCGTGGTGACGATGACGACCGTGCGCCCCGGGTGGCGCGGCCCCGATCCCCGCGTGGCCGAGGCGCGCGGCGCGCGCGGCAGGGTCGAGACGGCGATCTCCTGCCCGGTCCCGGTCAACCCTCTCTGGGCGGCGAACAGGACCGCCTGCGCGACGTCCCGCGCCTGCGGCGCCTGCACCGGGATGAGGCGCTCGAACCACGCCTTCACGGCGGGGTCGGCCAGCGGGTCCGCGGCGCCGTGCCGCTTGAACTGCTCGGCGTAGTTGCGCGCCACCCACTGGAACCGCGGCCCGTCGATGAGGCTGGGCTCGATGTCGGCGACGAACAGGCCGTACGGCCTGAGGGCGTCGGCCAGGAGCGCCGCGGTCCTGCGGAGCAGGATCTTCGGAACCGTGTATGGTATGCGGAAGACGTACGGCTGGTCGGCGTAGAAGGTGCTGACGTTGACCACGCCGCCGCGAGCGCCGCGCCGGCGCATGTCGAGGATCGCCCGCACCATGCCGAGCCAGGCGCCCGCGAAGTTCACCGCGAGCGTCTGGTGCCAGCGCGCGTCGCCGTCGAGCTCGATCTCCCCCAGGGTGGCGAACGCGCCGCCGATCCCGGCATTGTTCACCCACAGGTCGATGCCGCGCCCGGCCTCGCCCGAAGCCTCGCGCGCCGCCTCGAGAATCCGGGCGCGCTCTCCCGGGAAGGCGATGTCGGCCGCCACCGCGTGGGCGCGGCCGCCGAGCGCCGTGATGGCGCGCGCCGTCAGGTCGAGATCGGCGCGCCCGCGCCCTGCCACGACGACGCGCGCGCCCTCGCGCGCCAGCCGCATGGCGATCGCCTGCCCGAGGTTGCGCCCGCCGCCTGTGACGACCGCGGTCCGGCCGGCCAGGGCGCCCTCGTCCGCGACACCGGCGTTTCGTTCGTCGGGGAAGTAGATCATTCCGGCGATGGAGGCGCGGCTGTCGGCGGCGAGGTGGAGAGCCGTCCGCGCCGCGCGGGAGGCCGAGGCGTCGCCCGCGTCGCTGCCGGGGAAGATGGCGTTCACCCGGATCGGGCTTCGGGCGCTGGCCATCTCCGTGGCGGTGGAGGTCACGACCGCCTGGAGGCCGGCGCGCAGCACGCCGACCACCGAAGCGTCGTCGGCCGCCGCGCGGGCCAGCCGCGGACCCACGAGGATGATGCTTCCCTGCGACTGGCGCGCCCCGGCCTGGAGCGTCTTCTCTTCGTCGGGCGTCCACCCCCCCTTGACCCGCTGGATGCCGGTCCTCGACGCGACGCCCCGCGGCCGCTCGAGCAGCGCCAGGAACGGGCGGAACGAGAGGAACCGCTCGTCCGCCGCCGCGGCCCCCGTCGCGCCACTCGACCGCGCGCCCGCGGCCCGTTCCTCGGCCGCGCGGCGCATGCCCCGAAGCAGCATCGCCGCCTGGGCGCAGCGCAGGATCTCCGCCGGCTCGAAGGCGAAGCGCTCCTTGAGCGCGTCCTCCTCTTCCCGGGTCAAATCGGCGAACGCTCCAGGGGACACGATGTCCCCGGTCAGGGCCACCACGACGTCCAGGCCGGGGGCCGCGCGCTCCGCGCCGGCCGGCGGGGGGACCGAGCCGTCCTGAGGCGCGTCCGCGGGAGTCGTCAGCCGGTCGAACAGGGAGGCGACCGCGGCGTCGTCGTCCGTCTTCAGATCGATGGCCTGCACCCTGCCGAGGAGGGTGCGCTGCCCGTCGGTGTACTCCAGCGGGGCCCTGCCTGCGGCCAGGCTCGACAGGATGCGCGAGGCGTCGGGCGCGGCCAGGACCACGGCCGCTCCGCACGCGGCGAAGGCGAGGACCAGGGTCGCCGCCTGCTCCTCGGACGGATGTCCGATCAGAAGGACCTGGCGCCCCTCGAGGTCGGGCAGGCGGCCGCCCAGGAACGGCGGGGCCGCCTGCGGCGGGACCTTGTAGTCCACGCCGCCCGCCAGCTCGACGACCGTGCCGTTCGCCGAGTCGCGCAGCTCCCGCGAAGCGAGCGCCAGGATCGAGCGGGCCGCGTCGTCCTGGGTCAGGAAGCGCCGGGCGGGATGCATCTCCTCCGTCTTGCGGCGGATGTCGTCCCCGCGGACGTCGCGGCCCCACAGACCGCGCTCGAGCGCCCCCAGGGGGTAGACGATCGAATCGATGCGGCCCCCTTCGACCGGCCCCAGGTTCAGGGCGATGACGCGGATGCCCTCGCGCGCCAGCTCCCAGGCGCTGACGCGCGCGTGCTCGAGCTTCCAGGCCTGCGCGCCGGTGTACGGCGTGCGGAACGGGTAGGGACGCAGGATCTGCCGGTGCGGAGACGTGAAGTAGGTGCCGATGTTCAGGATGGTCCCCTGGATCCCCCTGTCGCGCATGAGCCGCGCCGCCAGTCGCGTCGTGGTCATGGTGTGCAGGTGGACGTTGAAGGCGTAGCGGAAGCTCTTCGCCGGGATGCGCACGAGCGCGCGCACCTCCCCCGAGACGCCGGCGTTGTTGATGAGGATGTCGAGCCGGCCGAAGCGCGTCGCGACGGCGTCGAACAGGCCCGCGATCACGGCCGGATCGCTGACGTCCCCGATCGCCTCGACCACCTCGCCTCCGAGGGCCTCGATCTCGCACCGCGTCGCGCGCACGGTCTCGCCGGTGCGCCCGACGATGGCCAGCCGCGCCCCGGCGCGCGCGAAGGCCATGGCGGCGTTGTAGCCGATGCCGCCCGGGCCGGTCCCCTTGCCGGCCCCCGTGACCAGGACCACCTTGTCCCGGAACTGGTCCGGGTCGAACATCTGGAAGGACCCGGGTGGCATGGCGCCGCCTCCTTCCTGCTTCGCCTTGCCTTCGATCTCCTGGCGCCCCTCCGTCCACGGCGACACGTCCGTCACCTCCCCTCGTCGGCTGAGAGCGTTCGCGGCCGCGGCGGCGGCAGGGGGGCCGGCTCCCGGCGATCCAGGAACCTCCTGATGCCCCGCCTGCCGTGCCGCTCATCCACGACGAGGGACGCGAACAGGCGCGCTTCCCTGTCGCATCCCGCCTCGAACCCATGCCGCAATCCATGCAGGACCGCCTCGACGGCGCGCACCGCGGGCACGCCGCGACCGATGCCCGGATCGAGCGCCTGCTTCAAGAGATGCCGCAGCCGCACGTCCCCATCGAGGAGCTGGTCCGGGAGATCCACCGGACGCCGCCACGCCTGGCGCGCGCGCAGCCGCCCCTCGCGGGCCGCGGCCAGCGGACGATCCGCGCCGCGCGCGTGCTCGCCGGCCAGGGCGCAGGCGCGCTGCAGGGCGTTCCCCTCGACCACCTCCTCGAAGAGCCCGAGGGCGCGGGCCTCGTCGACGTCGTAGTGCCGGCCGTTCAGGATCATCTCCAGGGCCCCCCCGAGTCCGCGCTCGATCCCGAGACGGTCGATGAGGAGGCGCGTCAGGCGCTGCGTGCCCGCGAACCCGGGGATGATGCCGAGCTCGATCTCCGGCTGCCCGACGCGGACGCGAGACGAGCGCACCGCGATGCGGTAGTGGGCGCAGGAGAGCAGCTCGTGGCCCCCGCCGAGGGCGACGCCGTTGACGACCGCGATGACCGGTCGCGGGAACGACTCGATCGCATCGAAGATGCGCTGGGCGTCCCGGGCGATGGTGAGGGCCGCGCCGGCGTCCTGCACCTCGTCGTAGAGCTGCCGCAGGTCCTGGCCGGCCAGGAAGGCGACGCTCCCCTCTCCCGTCAGGACGACCGCGCAGACGCGGCGGTCCCCCGCCAGGCGACGGAAGGCGTCGCCGATCTGGTAGACCGCGTCGCGCGCCAGAGTCGGCGGCCTGCCGGCCTCGCCGCGCAGGGTGACGCGCGCCAGGTGCTCCGGCCGGCCCGGCAGGGCGTCGAGGCGAACGGTGACGTACTTCTCGTCGAAGAAGATCGCCCCGTTCCTCTCGTCGATCTCGCGCTCCGTCGTCAGGCCCCGGCCGGGGGCCGTCAGGTGGACGACGAAGGGACCGCCCGCCGCGTTCTCGTGCATGGCCTGAAACGCCGCCGGGGCTTCGCGTGCCTCGACCACCCGCGGCGGGCGGAGCGGCAGGAGCCCCTGGCCAATCCAGTCGATCACCTCGCGTCCCTGCTGCGGGTTTCCCATGTGGGTGCCGAGGATCTCGAAGGTCGGAAAGAGGATCCGCCGCTGGCGCATCCAGACCTGCGGGGCGTACAGGGTGTAGGCGCGGGCGCACGACTCGGCGTACACCACGGCCCCGGTGAACGGCCGCACCATGAACAGGTCGGCCGCCAGCGTGTCCTCGGATCCGCGCGCCACGACCAGGTCCGGCTGGCCGCGCGTCTCTCCGGGGGAGCGCAGCAGACGACCGACCGCGGTCGCCAGGGGCTTCAGGGTGAACGTCTCATAGTGCTCGTAGCGCTTCCGGTCGCGATCGGAGTCGGGCATCCGGTCCGGCCACTCGAACCGCGATCCGCGCCGCAGCGACTCCAGGCTGATCGTTCCGAGCAGGCGCGGGCCGACCGAGGGCTCGTGGTGGATGAAGGCGCTCTGCGCGTCGCTGTGGGTCAGGGCGACGACGCGCGCCTTCCGATCGAGCGCCGCCTGGATCGCCGCGAGACCGAGCGGGTCCTCGACCCGGGCCGCCGTCGCACGGGCGATCGGCGCGGCCGCTCCGGCGCCGTAGTGGACCAGGACCCCCATCCCCGGCCTGAGGCCGGCGCGCTCGAGCATCTCCCCCGGCGGCGTGGTCGAGACCGGACTCGAGGCGCCGCTCGGGAAATCCGGCCGGTCCTGCCCCTTGCCGAGGAACCGCAGGCAGTAGCCGCCGAAGGCGCCGAAGAAGACGAGGCGGCCGCCCGGAGCGAGCATCTGGACCAGGCGACCGAACGCGTCCCGGCCGGTGAACGATACGACGGCGTCGGCCAGCGCCCCGTCGTTGGCGGCACGGAGCGCCTCCAGCAGAGGCGTCCCGCTCCGCTCCCAGTCGCTCCAGCCGGTCGGGTCGTCCGGGACCGGTTTCCAGAGATCCTTCACCCGTGCCTCGTTGCGGTCGAGGAACCCCGAGGCCCCCGCCTCGAGAGCCTGCCGGCCGCGGGCGGGACTGCCGACGATGCCGGTGACGCGCGCCCCGAGCATCGTCCCGATGTCGACGGCGTGCGCCCCGGTGCCGCCGGTCGCCCCTTCGACCAAAAGCCTCTGGCCGGGATGCAGCTGGAGCTTGCGGGTCAGCGCGCGATAGACGGTGACCAGGTTCAGCATGAACGACGCCGCCTGCTCGAGCGTCAGCCCCTTCGGCACCGGCAGGAGCTGCGTCGCCTGCAGGCGGTCGAACGGGCGCAGGGTCCCCCCGGGCGTCTCGAACCCCTGAATCTCGAAGCCGGCGTGCATGGCGTCCTCCGAGACCTTCGGATCGAGCGCCCGGTAGGTCGCGGGGAAGGTGATCGCCAGCTGTCCGGGGGAGAACAGCCCCTGCCGCTCGACCTCCCGCCCGCACAGCACGACGCGGCAGACGGCGCCGCTGCCGAGCACGTGGTAGGGCTGACGGTGCCACTCGAACGGCGAGGTCGGGTCGGCCAGAAGCGCGTGCAGGACGTTGTGCGTCGAGCCTCCGAACAGGTTCTGGACGATGACCTCGTTCGGCTCCGGATCGCGCGGCGCCGGCTCGACGACCAGCCGGAGAGCCTCCTTCGGCTCGCCGTGCACCGGCCGGCCGTGGGCGTCGCGCACCATCGCCCAGGCCTCCTGGGCGAGCGGCAGCGGATCGACGCCGGGCCTGAAGTCGGTCCGGCCGAGGGCGTAGATCTCCCCGGGGGCTGCCTCGAACGGCCTGCAGGCGGGCGACTCGCCGCCGGCCGCGGCGTCCTGTGCCGGCGCGGGGGCCGCGACGTCGAGCCTGCCGGCCGCCGCGATGTCGTCCACGTCCAGCTCGCGCCGCCTGGCCACCGACAGGAGGACGTCGATCAGGACCCCCATCCGGTCGACGGTGGCGACGCTTCCCAGGTGCATCGTCCGTCCCTGCCGCAGGAGCGGCGGGAACAGGGCCTGGAGCGTCTCACGGTCCCCCGCGGCGAGCCCCTGTCGCAGGCGCTCGTCCCGCAGGCGACCCAGGATCGACCCCAGCAGGTCGCGGTCGAGAGCGGCGGCGTACTTCAGGAAGCGACGCAGGATCTTGCCGCTCTTGGTGGTCGGCAGACCGGGCACATAGAAGATGAAATCGCTGGACGGCGCCACGTGGCTCCCCTTGGCCTCGGACACCGCCTCGCGCAGCTGGTTGTCGAGCAGGCCCGTGGCGTGCTGTCCCGCGCGCAGCGTGACGAACAGGACCGGGTTGTCCCCTTTGATCTCCGCCGGGATGCCGATGGCGGCCACGTTGGCCACCGCCGCGTGCGCGCGCACGGCCCCTTCGATCTCCTGCGTGCCGACGCGGTGGCCGCTGACGTTCAGGACCTCGTCGTCCCGGCCGAGAAAGGTCAGGGCGCCGTCCGGCCTCGCGACCGCCGCGTCGCCGGTGTTGTGCCAGCCGGGCACGTCGGCGTGGTAGATCTCACGGAAGCGGGGATCGGCGCGCCAGTCGCCGCCTCCGCCGGGGCCGTCCGCCGGCCGGGCCCAGGTCCCGCGGGCGATGCCGGGGTTGTGGCGCACGAAGACGGTCCCCTTCTCGCCCGGCTCCGCCGGCCGCGGCGGAACCGGGTTCCCGTCGTCGTCGCGGATCACGAACACGCCGAGGTCGGCCCACGGAAGGGGGCGCGCCGAGGCGTCGGGCGACTGCGCGAACGCGGCGGGGTCGGCCCCGGTCTCCGGGCCGCCGTCCTCGGTGCGCCACCAGCAGTTCTGCATCGGGCCGATGTGCGCCTCCCACCAGGCCTGCACGGCGGCGTCGAGCGGCTCGGCGCAGGAGCAGGAGGTGTACCGCCGCTCCTCGCGCGCCGCGTCGCGGGCGAGATCGCGCACCCGATCCCGGAGTGGGTCGAGGAGATCCTCGACCGGCCGGGCTTCCGCCCGGGCGATCGCCTCCTCGAAGATCGCCGGCCAGTCGGCGGGATTCCCTTTCCAGAGGGACTGATGGGCGTCGATGACACCCCGAGACAGGCTCGCGAGGGCGACCCGCCGGCGGCTGCCGGCGTGGCCGGGCTGCAGGCCCCGACCGTGCCGTTCGATCTCGTTCCGCAGGGCGGCCAGCGTCGCGTCGCCGCTTCGGTGCCGCAGGCTCGACAGGTCGTGCGCGCGGATGTGCCCGGGGTCGTCCCCCATCGAGGCGCGGATGCCGGTCACGCCGGTTTTAAGGAAGTGGACGCGATACCGCTCGATGGCCGACCACAACCGGTCTTCGACCGGGACGAATCCCGCCAGGACGCTGGTCATGCCGTAGGTCAGGGGCCCCCAGCAGGCGAACGACTGCCCGGTGATCCAGCCCGGGTCCGCGACGGTCAGGATCCGCTGATCGCGGCCCAGGCCGAACAGGACGCGCAGCAGGAACGGCAGCCGCGCCAGGTAGCCGCCGTGCGTATGGACTACCCCCTTCGGCTTGCCGGTGCTTCCGGAGGTGAACATCACGAACAGCGGGTCCTCGGCGCCCATCGGCTCGGCCTGGGAGGAGGCGGCGCCGGCGCGCTCCAGGAATTCCTCGTAGGAGAGGTCGCGCCCGGCGACCCAGTCCGCCTCGTTCCGGGTCTCGAGACCGCGCAGGACCACGACCGTGCGGACCGCGCTCGGGACCTGTTCGAGACCGGCCGCGAACTCGCGCAGGGCCGACTGAAGTCGGGACGGAAGGGCCTCCTCCTCCGCGAGGATCTCCCCCGACTCGATCGCCGCCTGCCGATCGAGACGGGCCGCCGCCCGGTCGAGACGTTCGATGAACCTCGGGGCCGCCGCGTCGCCCGCACCGCCGGAGAGGAGCAGGGCCTCGAGATCCGCGCCGGCCTTCGCGGCGTCGATCGCCGCCGGCAGGGCGTCGCCTGCCGGTTCGCCCTCGCCATGCCTCGGGCCGGCAGCGGACGCCTGGCGCGCCAGGAGCTCCCGGGCCAGGAGGGCGCGCGCCTTGCTCTTCTCGACCGTGATCGTGTCGGCCAGGACCTCGCGGAACCGGGCCAGGACGGCGCCGTCCGGATCGGCGCCATGGCGCGCCAGGGCCGCGCCGGCCAGCGCGGCCGCCCGATCGACCGGCACGAAATCCCGCAGGGCCGGATCGACGTAGTCGCGCTTGTACTGGACGACCTCCCCCTTGCGGAAGGCGCCGTCGACGGTGACGAGGACGCGTGCCCCCATCAGGTGCAGCCGGTCGCTCAGCTCCTGACGGGCGAAGCCGGCGAAGACCGGGTGGTAGACCGCGCCGATGCGCGCCGCCGCGAGCTGCACGGCGTAGGTCTCGATGGTGTTCGGCATGTAGAGGACGAGGCTGTCCCCCTTGCGCAGGCCGAGGGCCCGCAGGGCGGCGGCGCAGCGCTGCACCTCGCGCAGAAGCCCGCCGTAGCTGATCGTCCGCTGCTCGAGTGGCCGGCGCTCCGAGTCGATGCGGTCCCCCTCCCAGATGAACGCGGGCTGCGCGCCGCGGCCGCGCTCCACCCAGCGATCGAGCGCCTCGGCGCTGGCGTTCAGCGTGCCGTCCCCGAACCAGCGCACGCACGGGAAGGCCGTGTCGTCATGCCCCTGCCGCGGCGGCTTCATCCAGTCGAGCTCCTGACGGGCGATCTCGATCCAGAACGCGTCGCGCGCCAGGCGGGCCGCGTGGCGCAGCAGGGCCCAGCCGGCGCGCTCCCGGAAGAGCGCCCGGTGGATCCCGAGAGGCTCTCCCGCCGACGGGAACTCCGGCTCGCGCTTCTCCCGGAACGCCCGGGCCCCCTCGGCGAAGTCGGGGTGGCGGAACAGGGCCGTGGCGAACAGGTACTCGCACGCCAGGGCGAGGCCGCGCGGCATCGACCGGAACTCGTCCGCCAGCCACGCCGCCTCGACCTCGGACCGGCCGAGCGCGTCGCGCAGGTAGCCCAGCCGCTCCCGGCCGGACGGCGAGCCTTCCGCGGCCTCGCGGGCCATCGCCTCATAGTCCAGCTGCAGGAGCAGGTCGCAGGCCCAGATGGACGCCGGGCTGCGCCGTGCGACCTGGGCCAGGGTCTCCCGCGCCCAGTCGCGCTCCAGGGTGTCGTCGGCCCCCCTGGCGGCGCGCTCCAGGGACGCCCGAACGTCGGGCGGGGCGGTTCGTTCGAAGTGACGGCGGGCGAAACGGACCCGCGCGTCGTCCGCCGTCCGGGCCGGACGCTGGGTCCAGCGGCCCTGCCGGGCCGGGACTCCGCCGGCGATGCGCGCGTGCAGGAAGACGGCACCGGCCGATCCGTTGACCCGCTTGCCGTTCTCGCCGCGGGCCGCACGGCCCAGCGATTCGAGCAGCGCGTCGATGTCCTCGGGAGCCACCAGGGCCTCGGCGAAGCCCCAGCGCAGGGCCTCTTCGCCGGTGAACGAGTCGGCGGTCCAGAAGAAGTAGCGAGCCAGGGCGGGACCGAGCCGCCGCTTCAGCTCGTACGTGGCCCCGATGTCGGGCAGGAAGCCGATGCGCGACTCCGGCATGGCGAACCGGGTCCGGGGTGTCGCGACCAGGTAGCCGCCGAACGCCAGCCCGAGCCCCCCGCCCATCGTGACGCCGTCCGCGACGACGACGAGCGGCACCGCCAGCTTCGCCAGACGCAGGTCCAGGGCGTACTCGCGCGCCAGGAAGTGGTCGGCCTGGGGCGTCCCGGCCTCGATCGAGCGCAGGAGCTCCTTGATGTCGGCGCCGGCGCAGAAATGGTCCCCTTCTCCCCTCAGGACCACCATCCGGACCGATGGGTCCCCCTCGATCCGATCGAGCTCGGCGTGCAGCGCCTCGATCATCTCCAGGGTGAGGGCGTTCCGGGCGGACGGGCGCGCGAGGGTCAGCGTGGCGACACCCTTCTCGACCCGGTGGCCGATGGCCATCAGTCCCGTCCTGTCCACCGATCCGATGCGCTGGCCTTCGAGCACGCGCCACCTCAGAAATACGCCGGGCTCGCTGACGAGCCCCGAACAAAGCCCCGCCCTGCTCCGGGGACCAAGGGGTGACGGCCCTTTATGACGCCAACTCTCTGACTGGAAGGAGTGAGGGAGAGGAGTCTGGTCCCGGAACCGGGCTCAGACTACGGATACGAAGGGTACGGAGGATCGTGCCGAACGGTGGAACAAATTCATTCGTGGCTCCCGCCCAACCAAGATGATCATCCAGATACAATCAGAGCGCGCCGCTGTCAACGAGGATCTGGAGTTTCCTTCGTCTTTTCGGGGCTTCTTCGCACAGGGTGGAACACGAACCGACCGGTCGGACGGCTGCGCATGAGCGCAGCCCTGCGGTTCGCTCGGCCCTCGGTGGATCAGCCTACCGGCGCCGTGGGTCGGCCCCCGATCCGATCGAAAGGCTGTCCTCGCCGGGGCAGCCCCCGGAGCACGACGCCGGCTCGCTCGGCAGCGGCACAGACTCGGTGCCGTAGCCGCTCGACCCGTGACCATCGCGGTACTGGACGAGATAGAAGAAGGCCTTGCCGCGATCAGGCGTCGCGACGGCGACGCTGCCGGTCGACCCGGAGATCTCCGCCCACGAGGTCGCCGTCGTCAGCCGCGCCAGGACGCGCACCGCGCCGAGCGTGATCCGTCCGCCGTCCACCTCGAGGCTCCCGACGTCTCCCGAGATCAGGTCGTACCCCAGCGCCCCTGCCACCGCGTTCCAGTAGAGGCGGGCCGTCTCCTGAGTCGCGGCCGGCTCGACGCCGACCTGCAGCGGCTCGGGCCCCTCCCCCAGGTCGTGCGGCACCCTGACGATCGCCAGCGCCGATCTCGAGTTCCCCGCGGCATCCGTGGCCGTGAAGGTGATGTCGTAGGTCCGGCCCGATCCGCTCCCCGATCGCTCGGCGCGCAGGAGGATCTCGGCGTCCGGCGTCCCCGCCTCCGCCCCGGCGATGTCCCCCGTGGTCCTGCCGTCTCCATCCCCGGGCGCGTCGTCCGGCTCGCTCGCGGTCACCGACACGAGGCGTGCCGTGGCCGACGGGTCGCAGCGGTCGCTCACCTGCCAGGCCGGGCGCACGGAGACGAGCCGGTGGTTCGGCGGCCACAGGACGTCGATGTCGACCGCCAGCGTGAGCGTCGGCGGAAGGCTGTCGCGCACCAGGACGACCGTCTGCGCCGTGCCGACCGCCCCTTCCGAATCGGTGACCCTCAGTCCAATCGAGTGGGCCCCGAGCGCCAGGACGAGACTCAGCGTGGGGCCGGTCCCGAGCGCAATCTCGGACGGCAGGCCGGGGTCCTCGACCCATTGATAGGTGGAGATGCCCCCCGCACCAGCCGGGAGATCGGGGTCGGTCGACCCGGTGCCGTCGAGTAAGATCGTGGATCCGGCCGGCCCGTCGCACTCGACCAGGGCCGGCGCCGCAATCGCGGCCACCGGCGGAGCGTTCGGGGACGGGAACACCATGCGCGATTCCGCCTGGAACAGGAATTCCGTTTCCGCCGAAACCGGCACCGTCGTGCCGTCCGTGACAGTGACGGCAAGCCGGTAGCGGGTCCCCGGGACGAGAGTGGAGATATCGACGGCCGCGGGCAACCCCGGCCCGAAGGGGACCAGGAGGATCGGCTCGGGGTCCTCCACGGCGAAACGGACGCTGTCCTCATCGAGCTCGAGCACGGTCAGGTCGAACCCGCCCGTCGCCGCGCTCGATGTGCGAAGGCAGACCGAGAGTGGAAGCGGTAGATCGGCAATGAAGAGGATCGGGGTGAACACCCCGGGCTGGCTGCACCTCCCGAGGCCGAGGAGGAAGTCTCCGAAGCCGTCGCCGCACTGGAGAGCGGCATCCAGGTCGAAGAGGATCGGCGAGCCCACGGAGCGGAACAGGTAGCCGATGCCCCGGCCCGGAACGCCGTCCGGGAGGAATCCGGACGCGCAGGCGGCGTCGAGCCCTTGGTCCTCGATCCGGATCTCCTTCGGTGTCGCGAGGATCTCGATCCGGCCGCCCAGCGGGTCCCCCTGCGGATCCGAGACGCGCAGGTCGACCTCGAGCGTCTCGCCTCCGTCCTCGCGGACGCCCGCGAGAACGAGGGTCGGCTGGCAGGCGTCGCCGGAGCCATCCCGGTTGCCGTCCGCCTGGTCCGGATTGGCCGTGGCGGGACAGTTGTCGATTCCGCAGGTGTCGAGGGGGCGGCCGGGATCGCCGACGCCGTCGCCGTCCCGGTCGGTGCAGGCGTCGCAGAGATCCCCCAGCCCGTCGCCGTCGGCGTCCTCCTGCGCGGGATTGGCCGCGGCCGGACAGTTGTCCGGGGCGCAGAGGCTCGCCGGGAACCCCGGGTCGCCGAAGCCGTCCAGGTCGCGGTCGGTGCAGGCATCACAGGTGTCCCCCGTTCCGTCGTGGTCGGCGTCCGCCTGCGAAGGGTTGAACGCCAGCGGGCAGTCGTCGCAGGCGTCGCCCGGCCCGTCGCCATCCGAATCGGTCTGCGACGGGTTCGCCGCCTGCGGACAGTTGTCGGTCGGGCAGGTGTTCCCCGGGTATCCCGGATCGCCGGCGCCGTCGCCGTCCCGATCGACGCAGGAATCGCAGGCGTCCCCGATCCCGTCCCGATCGGAATCTTCCTGGTACGGATCGGGCACGCCCGGGCAGCCGTCGCACGCGTCCCCCACGCCGTCCTGGTCGGCGTCTTCCTGGCCGGGGTTGGGAGCCGTGGGACAATTGTCATCCCTGTCCTCCAGTCCGTCTTGATCCCGGTCGATCGGAGTGCGATTGAGCAGGACGACGATCGAGTTGCCGACCTGCGCCACGATGTCCGGCGCGCCGTCGCCGTTCAAATCGGCGGCGGCGACGTCCTCGGGCACCTCCTTGATCAGGAAGCGCGCCGCAGGAGCGAAGGTGCCGTCCCCGTGCCCCATCAGGACGGACGCATCCCCCGTCGACTCGGAGGCGACCAGGTCGAGACGGCCGTCCAGGTCGAAATCGGCGGTGGCGAGGTAGATGGGGGCGCCGGGGGTCGGCACATGCGGGGTGGTCGCGAAGCTCCCGTCCCCGAGGCCGAGGAAGATCGACACATCTCCTGGCGAGCCGCCCCCGCCGAGGCCGCCGCGATTGTTCGCGGCGAGATCGTCATGTCCGTCGGCATTGAAATCGCCCGCGACCACCTCGAACACCCCTTCGCCGGATTCCAGAACGGGACCCGGATCGAAATGGCCGTCACCGCGTCCGAGGAGGATGTAGACCTTGCCGTCGACACCGTCGACCTGGGATTCCTCGCTGGTGATCGCCAGGTCGCCCCGTCCATCGCGGTTGAAATCGGCGATCACCGACATCGTCGGGAAGGGGACGGCATTGGTCCGCACCTCGGGGAAGAACGACCCGTCCCCCCTCCCCAGGAGGACCGAGACGTCCCTCGGGAGGCGGGGCGGGAAGTTCCGTCCCTGATTCACGGTCACGATATCGGGAATGCCGTTGCCGTCCAGGTCCCCCACGGACAGCTGGCTCGGATTGAAGCCTATGGCGTAGCGCCTCTCCGGAAAGTGGCCGCCGTCCCCGCGTCCCAGCAGCAGCGAGATCTCGCTGGTGTCCCAGTTCCCGACCGCCAGATCGACCGCCCCGTCGAGATTGAAGTCCGCCGCGCGCAGGGGCGCGCGGACCGGTCCCGTCGCGATGTGGATCTCCGGGCCGAACGTCCCGTCGCCGCGGCCGTCGAGGACGGAGAGATCGCCGTACAAATCGTAGGTTGGGCTCCCGTTCGACACGATGAGGTCCTGGCGGCCGTCCCCATTGAAATCGGTCAGGGCGGTCTCCCAGTGACCCAGGGACTCGAGCGGGCGGGCGGGAACTCCGAACGTGCCGTTCCCGTTCCCTGCCAGGAGAGCCACGGCATCCGCGGAGGCCCGGCACACCACCAGGTCGGTCCGGCCATCGCCGCCGAGATCGCCCGGCGCCAGGCAGGTGGGGCCGTTCCCGGCCAGCGAGACCACCCTGAGGCCGAACGTCCCGTTGCCGTTTCCCGGGAAGAAGGAGATCCTGTCCGGCGTCCTTCCCGCGACCAGGACATCGGTGTAGAGGTCGTGATCGAAGTCGCCGATCGCCAGGTCGGTGGTCGATCCCCCCGTCGGGAGGCTGCTCTCGACGAACGTCCCGCCGCCCCGGTTCAGGAAGATCCTGGCGAAGCTCCCTCCCCCGATGGCGGCCACGTCGGGCAGCCCATCGCGGTCGAGATCCCCAACGGCCGCCAGGCGGGCGACGTCGGACGGCGCCCCGACACGCGCCTCCGCGTCGAACGAGCCGTCGCCGCGGCCCCGCAGGAGCGCCAGAGGTCCCTGGACACCGGCCCCGTCCGGCGTGCTGTTCGCGACCAGAAGGTCCTGGTGCCCGTCCGCGTCGAAATCGGCCGTCACGATCGCCAGCGGCTCGTGCCCGGCGCGATACCGCGTCTCGGCGCCGAACGTGCCGTCGCCGTGGCCGGGCAGGAACGACACCGCTCCCCCCTCCTCGGGGCACCCGGGTCCCGCCGCGTAGCACCCGTCGAGGATCGTCAGATCCGGATGTCCGTCTTCGTTGAAGTCGGCGACCGCGACCGCCCGCTGGAACAATCCCGCGGGCAGCACGACTTCCGCAGCGAACGTGCCGTCGCCGTTCCCGAGCAGCAGGGAGACCTCCGGCGGGTGGCTCCCGTCCTCCGGGTCGCTGACGATCAGAAGGTCGGGCCGCGCGTCGTGGTTGAGGTCGGCCGCCGTGAGGGACAGGGCGCCCGGCAGCGCGGGGAAGATCCGTGGCGGGCCCACGGTCCCGTCTCCCCGCCCGAGGAAGACCGTGACTCCCGCGTCGCTGAAGCTCGCCGCCGCCAGGTCGAGGTGCCCGTCCAAGTCGAAATCCGCCACCACCGCGTCCGAGGGGACCGGCACCGTCAGGACGGGGTCCGGGAAGACCGGCTGCGCTACGACGGGCATCCAGGCCCAGGCCGACAGGAGGATCCCCGTGAGCACCGGATGGCGCGAGTGCATGTTCTCCCCCCGGACGGACTGGAGCAGACAGGCGTTCGTGCGCACGACTACGGGACGTTCAGTGCAAGGTGCAGCGGGAATATACCCCGGTTCGGCGGGGGGTCAAGACCTATGAGGGGGACGCGGGATCTAGCGCGCGGCCGGCGAGAGGGACCGGTCGGGAACCGCGTCCGCGGGCTCTTCGGCCCCTTCCGGCCGCCGCCGCCCGTTCGGGCCGATCCAGCGGTACACCCACGGCAGGAGCGCATAGGCCGGCACCGCCAGCAGGAAGGTCAGGAAGAAGAACGTCGGGTAGCCCCAGATGTCGGCGACCCGGCCGCCGATGGGGGCGAGGAGGGGACGCGGAAGGGCGTACAGGGCGGTCAATAGAGCGTACTGGGTGGCGGCCTGGCGCTTGTCGCAGATGCGCATCAGGAACGACAGGAACGCGGCGGTGGCGAGCCCGCCGCCGAACGACTCGGCCATCGAGACCGCGTAGAGATACGGGCGCCCGAGGCTGAACTGGGCGACCGCCGCGTAGCCGAGGTTCGGCAGGGCCTGGCTGATGCCGAGGAACCACAGCCCGTGGAAGATGCCGAAGCGGGAGGTGAACAGGCCGCCCAGGATGGCGCCGAAGATTCCGAGGGCCATGCCGGCGTTCGTCGAGATGGTGCCGATCTCGGCCGGGGTCATGCCGCGGTCGATCCAGAACGGCTTGATCATCGGGCCGACCGCGACGAAGTCCATCCGGTAGAGCAGGACGAAGGCGAAGATGGCGACCGATCCGGGGCGGCTGAGGAACGCCAGGAATCCTTTGGCCCACTCGCGCGGGGGCTGGTGGACGACCTCGACGGTCGGCGCCATGAGCGCCGCGATCGCCATGACCACGAAGGCGAGCGCCAGACCGAGGAAGACCCAGGTCCAGCCGAGGGGGGCGACCAGGTACATGGTGACGCCGCCGCACAGGAGCACGCCGACGCGGTACACCCCGGCGCGGATGCTGTTGATCGCCCCCTCTTCCCCCTTGGCCGCGATGCCGACGGCGAAGGCGTCGATGGCGACGTCCTGCGTGGCGGAGGAAACCGTGAAGGCGATCAGGAGCATCCACAGGATGAGGTCGGGGTTCGACGGATCGAGGAGCGGCACGCTGAACATGGCGACCGCCATGGCGAGGCAGCAGATGGTGACCCAGGTGCGGCGCTCGCCGAAGCGATCCAGGAGCGGGGCCCACAGCACCTTGATCGTCCACGGCAGGGTGAGCGCGCCCATCATGCCGATCTCGCGCAGCGACACGCCGTTCTGGCGGAAGTAGACCGGCAGGACGTCGAGGACGACGCCGAACGGCATCCCCTGGGCGAAGTAGAAGACCGAGATCCACAGCAGCTTCTTGCGAAGAGTCATCCGCTCCTCACGGCCGGCCAGAAGGCGCGATTTCAATATGGTGACCGGCCGACGGAAGTCAAGGGTGCTACTAATAATGATACGGGGGCCCGGCCGGCAAGCCCAGCGTCAGGAGCGTGTCCTCAGGAGAGGTATCCCCAGGTCTGCAGGAGGTCGCCTTCACGGATCCATCGCTCGCCGATGTCGGTGCGGTAGAACATGTTGGGGATCATGATGTTCTTCACCCGGTTGTAGGCCTCGCGGCGGGCATCGTCCATCGTCGATCCCGATCCGGTGACCACGATGGCGTAGCCGGAGTTTCCGGCCAGGCGCCAGTCGCCGTCGACGAGGCGCACGTCGCCCGGGTGCAGGCCCTCGGCCATCGGCTTCTTGAACAGGACGACGGCGTCCTCCGAGAACTTGCGGAAGGCGTCGGGGTCGATGAACGGGAAGGGCGGCACGGCGATGACGACGCAGATCTGGAAGCCGCGGCTGGTGCGCAGGTTGAACGGCTCGCCGCGCGCCACGGCGGGAAGGAAATCGCCCCATTTGGACAGGACGCCCTCGATCTGCAGATTGATGGTCGGGTAGCCGAAGCGGCAGGTCAGCTCGAGCGGGTAGATGCCGCGCGAGTTCACGATGCAGTTGATGTCGATGTAGCCGGCGTAGCCGGCCGCGGCCAGGCGGTCCTTCATCTTGGCCAGCGTCTGGTTGAACAGCTGGCTGGAGCCGAACCAGAAGCCGGCGGTCCCCATCTCGCCGGTCTGCGGGCCGATCTCGTCGTTGAACATCCGCTTGTGCTCGAAGTTGATGAACACCGGCATGATGAAGTCGGTGCCGTTGAAGAAGGCGCCGACCGCCACCTCGACCCCGTTGGCGAACTTCTGCAGCTGGAACACCTTGATCTTCGAGGCCCAGCCCTTCTTGTAATGCTCGAGCATCGACAGGACGTCGAGGCCGTCCTCCTCCTGGCCGACGAACGACAGCACCTTCTCGTTCTGGGCGCGGCCGCTCGGCTTCACGACGTAGCGGCCGGGGTTCTCCTTGACGAAGGCGATGGCGTCGTCGAAGGAGGTGAATTCCCAGCGCGGCAGGGTCGTCATGCCGGACGCCTTCATCTCCTCCTGGCCGAAGTCGCGGTCCATCTCCAGCCGGTCGGTGTAGGAGTTGCCCCCGATGACCGCCTTCCCCTCCTTGCGCAGCTTCTCGACCAGGGAGCCGAACTCGCAGTCGTCGAACACGATGACGTCGGCCCAGTCCTTGTAGTCCTCCCAGCGATCGACCTTCTCGACGAACCCGTCGCCGACATCGCGGTCGGCCTTCGACATGATGTGGTACTTCACCTCGAAGCCTTCCTTCTGGATCTGCCAGGCAAGATCGTGGATGAGGGCGAACTTCGAGATGAAGAGGAAGCGGGTGGGAGGCTTCGGCGCCTCTTTGGGTGCCTCCTTCGGCGCCTCTTTCGCCTCGGGGGCCGTGACGTCCTTCGGCGTCTCGACCGCGACGGACGTCTCCGCGGTCTTCTCGCCATCGTTCTTCCGGTTGTTGTCCTTCACGCTCGCCATCTTACGCCGACCAAGTTAGCGTCCGGGAGCGATCTTGGCAAGAATTTCAGGCCGATTCGATCCGGGCGCGCAGGCGGAAGAGGCAGACGATGGCGGCGATCATGACGGCGGTGAGCGCGGCGAAGAGGAGCGCATAGCCGCCGTGCGGCATCAGGGCTCCACCGGCGAGCGGACCGAGGAAGAAGCCGAGGGAGAAGGCGTAGCTGTGGGATCCCGTGGCGTACACGCGCTCGTCCCGGTCCATGCCGCGGTTCAGGAGGGCGACGGCGGGGACGTAGATCAGGACCTCCACCAGGCCGGACAGGAAGAACACGACCCAGAGAGGGAGAGCCCCGACCATCGGCAGGAAGAGGGCGCAGAGCGCCGCGGAGTAGAGCAGCCCGCCGAGGATGAGCCGGGTGTCCCCGATGCGGTCGGCGATCTGGCCGGTCACGCGGGGCAGGATGATGCTCGGCAGGCCGGCGATGGCGAACAGGAAGCCGATGCCGATCCGCTTGACGTGGAGATCGTCCGCGAGCAGCGGCATGAACGCCTCGAAGGCGCCGTAGAAGAACGACAGGGCGAAGGTCGCCACCGCCGACCCCAGGACGGCGGGATACTTGAGAATGCGGAGGATCCCCGCGAGGCTCGTGCGCACGCCGGGGCGGCCGGTCTCGGGCAGCGCGACGAAGCCGACGAGCAGGGCCACGCCCGACAGGACGGCGTACGCCAGGAACGGAAACCGGACGCTGCCGACGCCGCCGAGAGCGGGGCCGACGACGAACCCGAGCGACCAGGATCCGGTGATCCATGCGAGCGACCGTCCCATCGAGGCGTCGGGCGTGAGGTCCGCCGCGATCGTCAGGGCCCCGACCCAGATGGCGCTGGCCCCGAGCCCCTGCGCGAAGCGCGCGACCACCAGCCAGAGGTACGTCGGCGCCACCACGAAGCCGAGCGACGCCACGGTGAGGCAGCCGAGCCCGATCAGGACGAGGACCCGGCGGCCGTAGCGGCTGGCGAGCGTGCTGAACGGGATGCCGACGAGGAGCCCGACGGCGGCATAGAGCCCGACCAGGAAGCCGATCTGCGCCTCGCCCGCGCCGGCGGTGCGCGCCAGGAACGGCAGCGTCGGCGCGACCATGCCGTAGCCGACCGCCTCGACGAACATGGTGAGGGCCAGCGCGATCGCCGACGCCGCCCCGCCGAGGACCGGGACGCCGGCCGGCGCCGCGATGGCGGGAGGAGGCGATCCCGGCTCGCTCGCCACGGGCATCCTGCCGTCCAAAGACATGGAGTCCCCCGTGAACGCTCAGGAGCCTGTCCGAGTATGGGGCCGGCTCCTGGGATGTTGTCGGATTTACGCCTGGGGCAGCTCGGCGAACGACGCGTCGAGAGCGGCGACGAGCTCGTCGATCTGGGCCTCGCTCACCGTCAGGGGGGGCGCGAGGCGCAGGACGTTCCCCCACAGCCCCCCTTTGCCGACGAGAACGCCGCGGCGGCGTGTCCCCTCGAGGACGAGGGCCGTGGACCTCGGATCGGGCGACTTGTCTCCCTTGACGAGCTCGCACGCCTGCATCAGCCCCAGCCCCCGCACGTCGCCGATGACCGGGTAGCGGCGCTGCAGCCCGCGCAGCCCCGCCTGCAGCCGCTCCCCCAGGACGCGCGCGTTGTCGGCGAGCTTCTGCTTCTGGATCACGCGCAGCGTGGCGAGGGCCGCCGCCGACGTCACCGGGTTGCCGCCAAAGGTCGAGAAGGACAGGGGCTTGAGCGACGAGGCGATCGCGTCGGTCGTGGCGGTGCAGCCGATCGGCGACCCGTTCGCCATCCCCTTGGCGAAGGTCATCACGTCCGGCACGACGCCGTAATGCTCGATGCCGAACATCGTCCCGGTCCGCCCCCAGCCGGTCTGCACCTCGTCGGCGATGAACAGGCCGCCGGCGCGGCGCACGATGTCGGCGACGATCTGGAAGTATTCCTTCGGCGGCACGATGAACCCGCCCGAGCCGATGATCACCTCGGCCAGGATCCCGGCGACCCGCCCCGAGGTGGCCGTCTGGATGACTTCCTCGACGTCCCGGGCGCAGGCGACCTCGCACGACGGGTAGGTCAGCTTCAGCGGGCAGCGGTAGCAGTACGGGGCCACGGCGTGCACGAACCCCGGCGTCGGATTGCCGGCCTGCTTCCACGGCGCCTGCCCCGACGCGGCCATCGCCATCATCGACCGGCCGGAGTAGCCGTAGCGCAGGACGATCACGTCCTGGAGGCCGGTGTGGACGCGCGCCAGGAGGACCGCCGTCTCGTCCGCCTCGGTCCCCGAGTTGGTCAGGAACACCCGGTCGAGGTCCCCCGGGAGGATCCGCGCCAGCGCCTCCGCCAGGTCGGACAGCGGCGGGTTGGCGTAGAGCGTCGACGTGTGCACCAGGGTCTGCACCTGGCGCACGATCGCGTCCGTCACCTCGGGATGGCAGTGGCCCACGCTGACCGTGAGCACGCCGCCGAAGCAGTCGAGGTATTTCCGTCCGGCGTCGTCCCAGACGTGCATCCCCTCGCCGCGCACCAGCGTCAGCGGCTGCTCGTAGTAGGTCGTGGCGCAGGGGAACAGATAGCGGCGGTGTTTCTCGGCCGCGCTCGCGGCCACCGCTCCCGCCGCGGGCTTGATCCCGGTTTCACGATCCGGCATGAGTCCCTCGTGGCGGCCATTCTATCAAAGCGGCCGCCATGCTAGCATCCCAGCCCATACTGGAGGAGGACAGTCGATGCGCGAACAGTCGAATCCCGACGGCATCATGCCTCGCCGCAAGGCGGGAGTGGTTTCTTGCACCCTGGCGCTGGCCGGCCTGCTCTCTCTGGCCGCCGCCGCGACCGGCGGGCGCGGCGCGGTGCTCGCCGAGGTGCGCGATTTCACCGATCGGTTCAACGCCGCCTACCAATCGAACGACATGAAGGCCTACTGGCCCTTCTACGCCGACGACATGACGCAGTACTGGGAGGAGGGGCGCCTCGACATCAAGGAGTACAAGGAATACTGGGCCAAGCAGCTCGCGGACGGCACCAAGATCCTCGAGGTGAAGACCGCCGACCCCGTCTTCCACATCTCCCCGGAGAACGACGCCGCCGTGGCCGCCTACCGGATCTACACGAAGATGCTGCGCCCCGACGGCACGACCACCGCCAGCTGGCACCAGGAGACCGACGTCCTCTTCAAGCGCGACGGCCGCTGGCAGGTCGTGCACCTGCACGACTCGCCGGCGCCGGTGGAGAAGTGATGCTCTTCCAGCCACTCTTCAGCGCCGAGCCCCCGGCGGCTCGCCGGAGCGCGTGCCGGAGTCAGCGCCGGCTGGCGATGGGCGGAAGTGTGAAGACGCCCGCTGCGTTCCGGTTGCGACGGCCGTTACGGATGCACGGCATTCGTTGTCGCGAGGATCCGAGGTATCGTCCCTCATTCCCTTTGTAGTCGGGGTCCGCTTCACAACCGTACTTCAAATGGTACAACGGCCGCCGACCTCACACGTGGCTCCGGGGCGCGACCCCTGACGAGGTCTAGCATCGCCGCCGGCCAATGGTCCGCGCGCCCCGCTTCGAGCCACGACTGCGGTGGCCAAGGTCATCACCTTGTGCTTCGCCGATGACTGTCATCCGCGGTCAGCCTGGCGTCACACTCACAATCAAGATCCACTTCCTCGGTGACACCGGATTCTCGGATTCTCCCCATCGTCACACTCCGGCGCGCGATGTAGCCCTCCCTGCTTAACCGGCGCCCCCAAAGGGTCTCCCAGGCGTGCCCGTCTCTTCCGACGTCAGGACCGCCCACCATTTTGAGTCCCGTCAAGCTCCTCGCCCGCCCGGCCGTACAAACCACACCCCCAATTGCCGCCACCCATCCCTCATGAGAGCTGACGGCAACGTGGCGAAAAGCCCCACCAACTCTCGGTGGACCACTACACCAGATGCCAATCGATGGTCGATCAGTCGCCCACTTCCGCAGCAGGGATAGCGGTTATTTAGGCTCCAGCTTTGATTTAGGGTCGCAAGTCAACACCTCTGGGGCGTTAACCTCCACCTCACCGGGCAAACGTAGGCGCACGAAGGGTGCCTCTAAGCTGTCACAGTTGCACGAAGCATCGCACTCCGCTGGCAATAGGCTGTACCGGAAGATCGTCTCAAATGTCGCCGGCCGGTGTTGCTCGAACTCCCAAGTCTTGACATTATCGATCGCCACCCGCGCCAACATCGGTTGTCCGTCCACAACATCTATTGATGACGCTCGTCTTCCGTCCGTCACAATGCGCAATTGAATGACCCCTTCAATATGAGCCTTTTGGGGCACTTCAGGATAGAAGGGCACTTGAGCGCTGGTGACTTGAGGCAACCGCTTCCTTTTCTCCGTCGCCAACATTGTCGATACGAGCGCCAGGACAACAAGGCTCACGGTCATGATACCTCGTGTCGATAACTCCCACCCTTGTGTTCTGTCAGTTCTCATGGCGCAATTTCCTTAAGCTTGACGTCTCCTATGTTCCCTTGCTTGTCATAAAAATAAGCTCTGCGACTGTAAGCTCCCACGACCATATTGATGATGGGTGAGGGTTGAGCGACGTCGATATCGTGTTGCGACGGGAACTGGTCGAAGTGTTCCTTGCTGTCGCCCTCTGGATGAACGTATACCATACCTTCGATGGACCTCAACTGCTTCTGTATGCTTGGATCGGCTGGAGTAAAGTCTGTCTCTGCAACGTCGGATCCTGGGGGAGAGTAGGGCCCGGGAACGCAGATGGAAACCACCACTTTCTCCGAAGCGTCTCTGCCCCACACCAAGGTCTCTTCGTGGTGCCTACCCTTCGTATCTTTTCCGGAGGGCGAATTGCTCGCTTTGACCAAGCCCGGAATGGCCTTTCTCACCTCTGGCGGCACTCGAGCCATCTGGTCCGCCAGGCTTCGTCGCGCGCCTATGGGGTCTTGGGCCCGCGCATCAACATCGAGACTCTGCAGCAGGGGGCCAGCATCACCGACGAGCAGTACATCCGCGAGCAGCGAATCCCCGAGAAGTCCATTCGCCGCGGAGTGTTCATGCGCAACCTGACGTCGGACGAGTTCCTGGCGCAGGTTCACAACAATCTCGGGGTTGTCCACTCGGAGAGAAAGAACTTCGAGAAGGCGGCCATCGAGTACGGACGGGCGCTCGACCTGGACCCGCGGCTGCCGGCGGCTTGGTACAACTACGGCAACGATCTGCTTCGAGCCGGCGAGTGCCGCCGAGCCGCCCGGTTCTTCTCGAAATCGCTCCGCCTCTACCCGACCGATGTGTGGGCGCTCAACAACCGCGGGCTGGCGTACCTCAAGCTGGGTAGGCGCAAGAGGGCGCTGCAGGACTTCCAGGAGGCACTCACGTTCGAGCCCGGGTTCGAGCAGGCGAGGAAGAATCTCGAGGGAATGCACTCACGGCGCTAGAGTTCACGGCAGCGTCGGCTTCTCGATCCCGCGCACGTCGCCGCTGAGCGACTCGAGGAAGGCGACCAGGTCGGCCCGGTCCTGGTCGGTCAGGTTCAGCGGCTTGATCTCCTTGGACAGCCACTGGTTCTTGAATCCGCCCCGGTCGTAGAACCTCACCACGTCCAGGAGCGTCGCCTCGCTGCCGTCGTGCATGTAGGGGCCGCTCTGGGTGACGTTGCGCAGCGTCGGGGTCTTGAAGGCCCCCTTGTCGAACTCCTTCTTGGTCACGCCGAAGCGGCCCCAGTCGGGATTCGGCTTCTCCATGCCGACGCCGAGGTTGTGGTACGACTCGTCGGTGAAGTTGAATCCGGCGTGGCAGGTGACGCAGTTGGCCTTCTGGGCGTCGTTGAACAGCGTCATGCCGCGCACCGCCGATTCGCTCAGCATGGACTTCTCGCCCGCCTGATAGCGATCGAACGGGGAGTTGCCGGCGAGGACCGTGCGCTCGTACGTTGCGATCGCCTGCGCGACGCGGCCCTCCGTGATGTCGGGTGTGGAGAAGGCGGCCTGGAACGCCGGAGCGTACCCGGCGAGGGCCTTGAGATTCGAGATCATCTCGGGGAGCGTGTGTCCCATCTCGATCGGGTTCTGGATCGGGCCGAGCGCCTGCGCTTCGAGGTCGGCGGCGCGGCCGTCCCAGAACTGCTCCTGGCTGAACAACCGGTTGATGACGGTCGGCGCGTTGCGCGAGCCGGCCTGGCGCCCGATGCCCAGCGACGTGGGGCGGGCGTCGGAGAATCCCCTGTCGGGGTCGTGGCAGGTGGCGCACGACACGGTTCCGTCCTTGCTCAGGCGGGCGTCGAAATAGAGCTTCCGGCCCAGGTCGATCTTGGCCTCGGAGATCGGGTTGTTCTCGGGGACGTAGGCGGCCGCGGCCTGCAGGCCGAGCGGCAGGGTCGTCGTGTACTCGCCCGAGGTGAAGCTCTCTCCCTGCGGTACGGGGGGCTTCGCGGGTTCCTTCGGAGTCCTGGAGCAGCCGATCGCCAGAAGCGCCGCCAGCGTCCCGACCTTCCACCCGAGTTTCATGCCAGGCCCTCCTTTCCGATCCCGCCGGCCTCGACGGGGCCGCGCGGCGATGAAGGGGCGGAGCATAGCACGGGCCTTCAGGCGGGGCCGACCTCGATGCGGGCGTCGTTGAAGCAGGCCCCGCCGGACACGGCGGACACGTCGTCGGGCACCAGGGCGGTGCCGACGCGTCCGTTCAGCGTGTGCCGGTTCCAGATCCCCTTCGGCAGGAAGACGACGCCCGGCCGCACGTCGGGATTGATCCGCAGGCGGACGCGCACCTCTCCCAGGGGATTGTGCGCGCGGACCGCCTGGCCGTCGGCGAGGCGGCGGGCGGCGGCGTCCTGCGGGTGCATCTCGAGCCTGACGTCCCGGTGGTTGAACTCGCCGAGCGTCGAGGAGATGGTCTTGTCGGTCGCGGGCGAGATGAGCGCCAGCGGGTAGCGCTCGCTTCCGGGATCGTCGCGGACCACGTACGGATCCTCCCCCAGGGCCGCCGGCCAGAGGTCGGCCTTCCGCCCGGGCGTTCGCGGGAAGGCGGTCTTGAACTGGATCGGCAGCGGCCCGGGAAAGTCGAACGGCAGGAAGCGATCGCGTCGCAGCGCCGCGAGCCTCTCGGCGCCGGTCGCGGCGGCCGGTTCCCCGTCGGACCCGCCGGCCTGCGTCTTGAGCGGCCCGCCGGTCTCCCTGAGCGGCCCGCCGATGGCCGCCAGCGCCTCGCGCAGGAGCGCGTCGCCGACCGGCCGCCGGCCGTCGACCCCCAGGCGATCCAGGATCAGGCCGAAGACCTCCTCGTTGGGCCTCGCCTCGCCGACCGGCTCGATGAGGGGGTCCCCCAGCATCACGCCGTAGGTGCCGTACGACGTCGACAGCTCGGTGTGCTCGAGGAAGGTCGTGGCCGGCAGCAGGATGTCGGCGTAGAGCGCGGTGTCGGTGGTCACCTGGTCGAACACCACCGTGAACAGGTCGTCGCGCAGCAGGCCCTGGCGGATGCGGTTCTGATCGGGGACCGTGACCAGCGGGTTGCAGTTGTAGACGAACAGCGCCTTGACCGGCGGGCGGGTCTCTTCCAGGAGGACGCGCCCGAGCCGGTTCATGTTGATGATGCGCGTCTTCGCCTCGGGCACGCCGGCGAGGCGATCGTCGTCGACCTGGTAGGCCGGGGAGGATGTCAGGGCGTAACCTCCGCCCGGCCGGCCGAACTTCCCCGCGATCGCAGGCAGGGCGAGAACGGCGGCGACCGCCGGCTCGCCGTTGCGATTGCGCTCGAGCCCCCAGCCGCAGCGGATCAGCGCCGGGTCTGCCGCGGCGTAGGCCTCGGCGATCGTCGCGATGTCCCGCGCCTCGACGCGCGCCACGGAGGCGGCCCGTTCGAGCGTCCAGGCGCGCGCCCGTTCGAGGAGCTTCTCCCATCCGGTCGTGTGCCTCTCCAGGAACGTCCGATCGACCGCGCCGATCCTCTCCAGGTGGCCGATCATCGCCAGGGCGACGGCGCCGTCGGTCCCCGGGAAGACCGGCAGGTGCAGGTCGACGTACTGGCCCGACATCGTCAGGCGCGGATCGATCAGGGCGACCCGGCCGCCCGCCTCGCGGGCCGCCTTCAGGTACGGCATGAGATGGATGTTGCTGTGTTTCGGGTTGGCGCCCCAGATGATGATGAAGCGGGATTTCGCGAAGTCCGTGAAGTCGACGCTCGCCATCTTGCCGTACAGGGCGTCGGAGGCGGCCGCGGTCGGCGCGGCGCACACGGTGCGCGCCAGGCGCGACGCGCCGATCGAGCGGAACAGCCGCTCGTCGGACATCCCCTGGGTCAGGAGGCCGTTCGACCCGCCGTAGAAGAACGGCAGGATCGCCTCGCCGCCGTGCTCCTTCAGGATGGCCTTGAAGGTCGAGGCGATGGCGGCCGTCGCCTCGTCCCACGAGACGCGCTCGAAGCGCCCCTCCCCTTTCGCCCCCACGCGGCGCATCGGGTAGAGCAGGCGGTCCTTGCCGTAGACGCGCTGCGGAAAGTCGCGCACCTTGGCGCAGATGAAGCCGTCGGTGAGCGGGTTGACGCGGCTGCCGGTGATCGCGGCCACGCGACCGTTCTCGAGTGTCACCTCGAGGCTGCAGCGGTCGGGGCAGTCGAGCGGGCAGACGGAATGATGGGCCGACATGCCCGAAATCTTAGCACAGCGCCCGCTTCGGGCCGGTCAGGGGCGGTCCGAGTCTTGGGACAGGCTCCTAGCGGGCGGCGGGGGCGGGCTCCTGCCGGGCGGCCGCCCCTTCGAGCCCGAGCTGCCACATGAGGAACGACCAGGTGTCGGTCGCCTCGTCGATCTGCTTGGTCAAAGGCTTGCCGATGCCGTGCCCGGCCTTGGTCTCGGTGCGCAGCAGGATCGGGCGGCCGGAGGAGGTCGACTTCTGAAGGAGCGCCGCCATCTTCCGGGCGTGCATCGGGTCCACGCGACTGTCGCTCTCGGCGGTCGTCAGAAGGACGGCCGGGTAGGCGGTCTTCTCCCTGACCCTGTGGTACGGCGAGTAGGCGTACAGGAAGCGGAACTGCGCCGCGTCCTCGGCCGACCCGTACTCCGGGACCCAGAGCTTGGCGATCTGGAAGTTGTGGTAGCGCACCATGTCGAGGAGCGGCACGGCGCACACCACGGCCCTGAACAGCTCCGGCTTCTGGGTCAGCGCGGCGCCGACCAGGAGCCCGCCGTTGCTGCCGCCATAGATTCCCAGCCGGTCCGCCCCGGTGTACTTCTTCGCGATCAACCACTGGGCCGCGGCCAGGTAGTCGTCGAAGACATTCTGCTTGCGATCGAGCATGCCGGCCCGGTGCCACTCCTCGCCGTACTCGCCGCCGCCGCGCAGGTTGGCCACCGCGTACACGCCGCCGCGCTCGAGCCACAGGACGAGGGCGCGCGAGAAGGACGGCGTCATGCTGATGTTGAAGCCGCCGTAGCCATACAGGACCACGGCGTTCCGGCCGTCCCGGCGGAGCCCCTTGCGGTGCACCAGGAACATCGAGATCTTCGTGCCGTCCTTCGACGGGTAGAAGACCTGCTCGACCTCGAAGGCCTTCAGGTCGAGATCCGCCTTCACCCCTTCCCACGGGGTCGCGGCGCCGGTCTTGAGATCGATTCGGAAGACCGACGGCGGCACGGTGAAGGAATCGAATTCGAAGAACGCCTCCTCGCCGTTGTGCTGCGCCCCCACCCCTTCGATCGATCCGAGGGTCGGCAGCGCGATGTCCTTGAGCTTCTTGCCGTCGGCCGCGCCGTGCACGGCCAGGCGCGACGAGGCGTCCTTGAGATAGAGCGCCACGATCCGTCCCGAGGCGTAGTGCGCCTCCGACAGGACCGCGTCGCTTTCCGGGATCAGGAGCCGCCAGTTCTCGCGCTGCGGCCGCTTCGGGTCGACGGCGAACAGGCGGTAGCGCGGCGCCTCCCAGTTCGTCAGGAGATAGAGCGTGCCCTCCACGACCTCCCCCTGGAAGAGGGCGTCGATCCCCTCGGCCACCGGGACGATGGGCGAGCCCTCCTGCCTCAGGTCCTTGACGTACAGGTCCGATCGCGACCAGCCCTCGAGCACCCAGAGCGTCATCCAGGCGCCGTCCGGCGAGACGTTCAGCTCGATGATCTCCTCCGGCCGCCGCGTCTCGCCGAAGACCTTGGGGTCTTTCGTCCAGTCGCTCCCGAGGCGGTGGAAGAAGACGTGGCGGTTGTAGTTCTCCTGGCCGGGCGGCACCTCGCCGGCCGCCGGATAGCGGGTGTAGTAGAAGCCGCTGTTGTCGGGTAGCCACCCCAGGGCGCAGTAGCGCGTGTTCGGGATGACGTCGCCCAGCTCCCTGCCCGTCGCCACCTCGATGATGCGCAGGGTGCTCTTCTCGTCGCCGCTCGTCGACACCCCGTAGGCCAGGAGCCTGCCGTCCTCGGTCGGGTACCACCAGTCGATCGCCGCGGTCCCGTCGGCGCTCAGCCCGTTCGGATCGAGGAGGACGCGGTCCTTTCCCTTCACGCTGTCCCGGACGTAGAGAATCGGCTGGTTCTGGCTCCCTTCGCGGCGCGTGTAGAAGTAGCGGCCGCTTCGGGGCACGGGGGAGGTCAGCGTGCCGATCGACAGGAGGCTGGTCAGGCGGTTGCGCACGGCTTCGCGTCCCGGCCGGGCGTCGAGAAACGAGCGTGTGTAGGCGTTCTGCGCCTCGACCCAGAGGCGCACCTCCTCGCCCCGGCCGTCCTCCAGCCAGCGGTACGGATCGGCGACCCGGGTCCCGTGGATTTCGTCGACGATGTCCTCGGCGCGGGTCACGGGAGCCTCAGCCTTTCCCGCGGCCCATGCGGCCGCCGGCAGAAGGGACAGCGCCACCATCGTCGTCCACAATCGGCAGACCATCCCTCCACGCTCGCGACACGGCGCGGCCTCCGCGGAATTCATCGGGTCACCTCAAAGGGAAGAGCCCGGCCCGATTTCGGCCAGGATGCCGTCCTCGATCCACGCCTGAATCGTCCTTCCGGCTCTCTCGGTGGCCTGCGCGGCGCTGCGGCCGGCCGCGAGCACCTGGCAGATCCGCCCGAGCGTTTCCCCCTGGAGGGCCAGCTCCAGGGCATGCGCCTCCTCCTCGTCGAGGCCGGCATGGTACACGACCAGGTCCTTGCGCCAGACGCGGGCCGCGGTCCTCCTGCGGACCGGGTGAGGGAGAGTGATGCGGCCTGAGGCGGCTGCGTCCGTCCCGGCCCCGGCTTCGTCCAGGGCGCGCCAGTAGCGCACGACGTCGTGATCGAAGCGCAGGAGCGCGAAGGCGGGGATGAACCGGAAGCGCGCTTCGCCGGCGCTCTCCTGCGGCAGACGCGCGAGCGCCGAGCGCGACAGCGGCGGCGCGTCGGCGGCGTCGAAGAGATCGGCGCGGGTCCATTCGAGGCGGGCCAGGTCGGCCAGGAATGGGAAGCCGGCTGCGGGTTCGTGATTCTTGATGAACTCCGGGAGCCTGCGGCCGAGGTGCCGCAGCGACGGGTGCTCGGACGGATGGCGCAGGACGTAGTCTGTCACCAGGTTATGGAAGCGCTCCGGCCCGAGGGCGGCGCGCACCTTGGGAAAATCCTCCGCCAGGCAGTCCAGCAGCCGGAAGAAATACATGTTGGCATAGATGTCGAGGCGCTCGATCGCCGGCAGGCCCTCGTCCCCCGCGAACAGGGCGTCGACCGATGCCCGGTCGATGGAGCCGCGGCCGGACGGATCGTCGATCACGGCGCGCACCCCTTCCGGCGCGGTGATCAGGGCCCAGAAGAGCTCCTGCGTCGCCTTGAGATCGAGCGGCCCGTCCGCCTTCACGCCATCCCCCGTCCCGTCTTCACGGGCTCCGGCCGAAGGGCCTCTTCCTGGATCGCCCTGGCGCGCGCCGATTCCTGCTCGAGCCGCTCGAACTCCGGGATCTTGTCGTCCCATTCGACCAGCGTCGCCACGGGGCCGAACCGGCGCACCGCGTCCCGGTACAGGTCCCACACCTCGTCGATCACCGGATGGTCGTGCGTGTCGAGCAGGAAGGTCCCCTTGTTCGAATGACCGGCGAGATGAAACTGCCGGATCGCCCCCTTCGGGACCCCCTGGAGGTAGGCGCGCGGGTCGAAGCGGTGGTTCTTCGAGCTCACATAGATGTTGTTGATGTCCAGGAGGATCCCGCAGCCGGACCGCCGGGCGACCTCCGCCAGGAACTCCCATTCGGGCATCGCCGAGTGGGCATAGGCGACGTAGCTCGAGACGTTCTCGAGAACGATCGGGCGGCCGAGCCGCTCCTGCACGCGCAGCACGCGCCCGACCACGTGATCGAGCGCCTGCACGGTGTACGGCAGGGGGAGGAGGTCGTGCGCCTGACGGCCCCCGATGCCCGTCCAGCAGAGATGGTCGGAGACCCACGCCGGCTCGAACCGCTTCGCCAGCGCGTCGAGCCTGTCCAGGTACGCCTCGTCGAGGGGATCGGCGCTGCCGATCGAGAGCGAGACGCCGTGCAGGACGATCGGATAGCGCTCGCGCACCCGCGTCAGGACGTCGAGCGGCCGGCCGCCTTCCACCATGAAGTTTTCGGAGATGGCCTCGAACCAGTCGACGCGTGTCGGGCCCTCGAGGATGCGGTCGAAATGATCGCGCCTCAGGCCGACGCCGTGACCCAGTGAATCCGGATGGCCCATGGGATGGTGGGTAGGGACCGGGGGCCCCGGGCCGTCACACGGCCCGGGAGCGCCCCCGGACTGTCTGAAACCGGCCTGCGCGGCAGGCCGGCGTCCTGAACTACCCCTTGCTCTCGGGCTTCTCTTCCTTGACGACCGTGCCGCCCTTGTCCGTGCACTCCTTCTCGCTCTTCACCTTGACCCAGCCCTTGCCCTTGCACTCGTTCTTGCCGGCGCAGGCGTGGCTGCCGTCGGCGGCACCGCACTCTCCGTGTCCCTTGCAGGAATTGGCGCCGGCGCACTTCACGCTCTTGCCGGCGTCCTTCTTCCCCTCTTCCCCTGCGAACTGGTAGCCACCCGCGAGCATGCCAACGACGGACGCGGCTACGACGAAACCCAGGGCCTTCTTGGCGTTCATTCGTCTGACCTCCATGCTGAGATGCCCACACCTCCGCCGGACCACCATGATGCGACGGGAGGGTTCGAGAGTATACACAAGGGTCCGGGGGCTGACAAACCCGCGGCACGAATCGATGCATAGTGGTGCTCAGAGTGTGGAAAGAGGTGGGAGCCGTGTGACGGCGCCGCGCGATGGGCGGCGTCAGTAAGCGCGTAAGAGTGCGTGACGCTGCTCGTTCGGCAGGGAAGGACAGACCAGCTTCCTGCGGTAGTGCTCCATCACCTCCTGACCTGCCTGGACACGAGCGGGATGCAGCCGTTCCGCCAGCACCTGTGGCCAGCCCCAGGGCCGGTTGGTGAGCCGGAGCCGCATCGCCGTGGTGCCGTCTCTGGGATGGCGCTCCGAGCGGGCCTGCACCAGGTTGCGCCACACCACGAACAGGGCGAGTCGCTCGACCAGGCCGTTGTAGCTGCGGCCGAAGGCGATGGTCTCGCGC
>DASYUH010000071.1 GCA_036001465.1 Candidatus Polarisedimenticolia bacterium | reverse complement strand
CGAGCCCAGTCCGTCCCATCACGCGATGCGGCGTCACGAAGTTCGGTACCGGCACGCTTGGGGTCGTCGGCGTCGGCCCCCGTTCCTTCAGCGTATCAGGTACAGCGGTCTTGAGCGTCCAAAAGACTGTCAATCCGGATGTCTTCAACACGCCTTACCTCAATCTCGAGGCGACCGGTACAATTCAGGGGATTGGGCCTATCTCCGTTGTACTGAATAATCTGGTCCCATCGACGGGCACCATCGCGAGCCGGAATTTCCCAGCACTGCACCACACCGACCTAAACGCTTCCATCCGTAGTCCGAGCCTGAGCACGGAAGAACTCGTTTCGGATGTTCCTGTTCAGTTAGAGGCGACCATCGACAGCACGTCTCCGACAGCCAGGTATAACATGGTGAACGCCACGCCAGTAGGGTTCCATACACGCAGCAATCCCACGGTCGTCGTTACGCTCGACGCTTTTCAGGTCGACACGGCTCCATTACCACCACCTGTACCCACCCTCACTTGGTGGGGCGGTCTAGTGCTCGTGCTCTTGATGCTTGGCACAGGCTTCGTGCTCTTCAGAAGGCGACTCGGCACGGAGGCGTAACGGTTCCGGGATAAGTAATTGTGTCGCGAGGATGTGTGCCACCTTGGCAGTGCGCTCGGGCTTGGGGGCGCTGCAGCGATCCGGTCGACGTCAAACTCAGGAAGACTGGATAGCCTTTGCCGGACCTGGAATTGCCGCTGTCGAGTAGCCCCGGCCGGTCACCCGACCGAGGCCCTCACCGGATCTGGACAAGGAGGTTCCCACCATTCGCAGTCGGAGTCCCGGTGTCTTGCTCCCCGCCGGGTGCGTCCCCTTCTCGCCCGTGCTGCATCGAGCGGCCGCCTTGGCGATCAGGTGGTTCAACGCCTTGGGCACCCCGGAATGCCCATTCTCGGCCGCGTCCTCCTCCTGCGGATCTGCCGGCTGGCTGTCCCGAAGCGGCCGGGGTGAGCGGCCCCGGCCGGGCGAACGGTTCAGGCGCCGCGCAGCACCTGCGCGATCGACCAGCGCCGGGCTTTCCAGATCGGCAGGATCGCCGCGGCCAGAGTCGCGCCGAGTGACAGAACGAACGCGAAGAGCACCATCCCGGGCACGACATCGACCCCCCCGACGAACGGACGTGTCGAGCCGGGCGGCGAGGGGAAGGTGATGCCGATGGCGCTCACCAGCCAGGCGATGGCGCATCCCAGGACGACACCGAGCAGGCCACCGATCAGTCCCGTGAGCAAGGCCTCGGTGAACAGGAGCCTGGCGATCGCCGCCCGCCGGATGCCGAGCGCTCTGAGTGTTGCCAGCTCCACACGGCGTTCGAGGATCGACATGCCGATCGTGTTGGCGATGCCAAGGACGACGATGGTCGCGATGATCAGCTTGATCACGTCGAGCTCGCGCTTGAACAGCCCGACCACCTGGTTGTGGAAAAGCGCCAGGTCGCGCCACGAACGCGTCTCGAGGTCGAGCCCCTGTGTGCGGAGCAGATCTCCCATCGCACGCTGGACCTCGGGCACCGACTCCGTGCGGTCCAGGAGCACGAGGATCTTTTCCGTCCGATCGTCGAGCAGCAGCTCTTCGACCGCCTGGAGCGGCAGCTTGAGCGTCCAGTCGTCGTAAGCCTTCATCCCGCCCTCGAAAATGCCGCGCAGCTTCACGTCCACGGCGTTGAGCGCGCCGCTCTCTGTGTTGGTCATCAGGGTCACGACCCTCCCGGGCTCTCCTGAGAACCTCTCGGCAAGTCCTAGACCGCACAGCATCCCGTAGGGTTCCTGTGGAGAGAGCGGCTCCCCGCGGCGCAGCACGGCGTGCCGGCTGAACTCCGCGTCCTGAGCGGGATCGACACCGATCCCCACGAACGACACGTAGCGGTCGCCCGCGGAGATCATCCCGGAGAACTCCCGCTGGCGGGTGACCCGCGCGACGTGCGGCAGGGCCCGCACCAGGGCCAGGACCCGCTCGGCCTCCTGCCGGGGGATCAGGTAGGCGCCGGGGTCCTTCAGGTGATTGTCGCTGTAACCGCGCCGGTAGATCTGCAAGTGCGCGTGCCGGCCGTAGATGGCGTCCTCCCGCAGCTCCTCGAAAATGTTGTAGATGACCCCGCCGTTGACGATCAGCGCGGCGCAGCCGACGCCGATGGCGAGCAGCGCGATCGCCGTCCGGACGCGGTTCCGGAAGACGTTGCGAAACGCCAGCCGCAGGAGCAGCATCACGCTCCCTCCGCGAGGAGCCGGCCGTCACGGAGCCGCACCACGCGATCGGCGAGGCGGATGAGCTCCGGGTCGTGGCTGGCGTACAGAAAGATCGTGCGGTTCTCCCGGTTCAGCTCGTGCATCAGACCGATCACCGCCGCCCCGGTCTCGTGATCCAGGTTGGCGGTCGGTTCGTCGGCGAGCACGATCGCGGGCTCACCCGCCAGCGCGCGAGCCACGGCCACGCGCTGGATCTCGCCGCCGCTCAGCTCCGCGGGGCGCCGGGCATGCTTGTCGCCGAGACCGACCCTCTCCAGGGCGCGGGCGACTCTGCGGCGCCTGTCGGCGGCGCCGAGCGGCCGGAACAGAAGCGGGAGCTCCACGTTTTCCGCGACGGACAACACCGGGATCAGGTTGAAGTGCTGGAAGATGAAGCCGACGGTCCGCAGCCGGAGGTCGGCGCGCCCGTCCTCGGAGAGGTCGCGCAGGCGCTTTCCATCGATTGAAACCGATCCCGAGGTCGGTTCGTCGAGGCCGCCGATGAGGTTGAGGAGGCTGGTCTTCCCGCTGCCGGAGGGGCCGGCCACGGCGACGAACTGGCCGGGCGCGACGCTGATCGAGATCCCGTCGAGGGCGACCGCCCGTCCGGGGCCGGATCCGTAGATCTTCCCGACTGACTCCAGGCGGATCAAGATCCGGCCCGGCCGAGTGAAGCCACCAGGTCCTCGACGCGGGACTGCGAGCCGTCCGCGCCGAGCAGGCTTCGCGCGGCGTCCCGGAAGGCGACGAGGCCGTCGGTGGTGAAGCTCACATGCGACAGCCCGAGCGGGCGGAGGTCCGAGAAGAGCAGGGTGGTCGTCTCGTCCGGGCGGCCCGGCGAGGTCACCTCGATCCGCACCGGCCGCACGCCCAGCTTCGTCTTCCGGTAGTCCTCGTAAAGCGCGGTCTTGAGAAGGGCCCCCGTCTTCCCGTAGTACTCGAACTTCCGCGGCCGGGAGCTTTTCTTTTCGACCCAGCAACGGACGCGCGGGTAGTTGGCGTCGGAGCCGGTTCGCGTCAGTTCGAGCCTCCAGCAACGCGCGCCCCCGACCTCCTCCTCGCCGTCCAGGCGCACCGCATAGTTGCGCACCAGGTTCGCGCGCGCCAGATCGCCGTACGAAATGTCTCCCTCGAGGACATTCTGCGCCGAGAGCTGCAGAGGCTTCTCCGCCCTCGGCAGCAGGAGCCAGTACACCTCCCGCATGATCAGCAGCGTCCCCGGGTAGAACGGCGCGGGCTCGCGTATCAGGACGAGCGAGTGATCCTTGCCGTGCGCGATCAACGTGTAGCTTGCGCTGCGCTCCTTCCAGGTGGAAGTCGGGCTGACCGTCCGCAGGCTGAAGTCCACCGCGTAGTCGACCTCCGGACTGCGGATCTCCTCCGCGCGTCGCAAAATCTCGGTGGCGGAACCCTGCCTGGCGGCCTGCTCGGACGCCGCGGGAAGCGGACCTGGCCCCAAGACGGCGAGTAGACAGACAAGAACACCCGATCTGCGCATTTTTCGCATGCAGTGGACAACGCCCGATGCCTGGAGAGGCCTACTCTAGTCCCGCCGTACGGGATGGCGCAAGGCCGGTCCTCATTCTTGCCGCGAGCCTGGAGAGACCCTCCGGGTCTCGCGGCGCACGGCGGCATGTGAAGCGCGACTCGACAGCTTCGCGCATCTTCAATGCTTGACTGGGGTTGGGCCTCGTCGTACTATCCCGCCACCTGAACCGCATGGTTTTCATGCACGCCTCGCCGCTTCGGGCAAGCCAGGCCGTCTGAGGGGAGGACCTTGGTGCCTGACAGAGAGCGGACTCGCCGGGACGTCATGCAGGTGGTGGCCGACATCGCCGACCTGCCCGTGGAACGCATTTCCGAGGACGCGACGCTCGAGTCCCTGGGCATCGACTCGCTGAATGGCCTGAGAATCGTCGCGGAGATGGAAAGGCGCTACGGGATCAACATCCCGGACGAGGCGATCGGCAAGATCCGCTCGATGTCCGACATCTTTGGCCTGGTGGACGCCCACACCCCGGGAGAATAGGGGGCCTGTGTGAACGGGTCGATCCGCCCTTGCGTCACCGGGATGGGTGTGATCACCCCGATCGGACAGGATCTGGACTCATTCTGGGAGTCGCTCCTCGCGGGAAGGAACGGCGCCGGCCCCGTCCGCTCTTTCGACACATCGACGTTCAAGAGCAGCATCGGCTGCGAGGTCGGGGGGTACACCCTCCCGGAGCCCGTCCGTCGCCACGTCCTGGGGGGGCGGTGCGCCGAACTCGCCCTCCTGGCGACGGTCCAGGCGGTGGAGCAGTCGGGCATCCGTCCGCTCCTGGAAGGCGCGCCGGACGCGGGTGTTGTCGTGGGGACGACGATGGGGGACGTCACCCAGTTCGAGCAGGAGAGGTCCTCACACACGGACCGGCCGGCCAATGAACAGGAGCTCGCCTCCCTGGCGCACCGGCCCCTCGACGTTATGGGCCGCTCCGTCGCACGTCTGTACGGCCTCTCCGGCCCGGTCACGACGGCGCCCACGGCCTGCGCGGCCGGCGCCTACGCCATCGGCATGGCGGCGGCGCTCGTGTCCCGCGGGCGAGTCCGCCGGGCCCTCGCGGTTGGATGCGAGGCTTTCTCGCGCCTGGCGTTCGTCGGCTTCACCCGGCTGGGGGCGATGTCTCCCGATCTCTGCCGGCCGTTCAGCAAGGACCGGCGCGGGCTTCTCCTGGGGGAAGGAGCGGCCGCAGCGGTGGTCGAGTCGGAGTCCGACGCCAGGTCCCGAGGCGCGGAGGTGCTCGGGTTCGTGGACGGATTCGGGATCTCCTGCGACGCCTTCCACGTCACGGGCCCCAATCCGGAAGGGCTCGGAGCGGCGCGCGCCATGATCGGCGCGCTCGAGGAGGGGCGCATCCCCAAAGACGCCATCGACTACATCAACGCGCACGGGACCGGCACCCATCTGAACGACAAGGTCGAGAGCCTCGCCGTCCGGAAGGTCTTCGGCGAGCGGGCGGCACGCCTCCCGGTCTCCTCCATCAAGGCCCTGACGGGGCACATGATGGGCGCGGCCGGCTGTGTGGAGGCGATCGCGTCGCTCCTGGCGCTGCGACACGCCGTCATCCCTCCGACCTGGAACTGGCTGGAGGCGGATCCCGAGTGTGTCGTCGACTGCGTCCCGAACGAGCCCCGGCCGGCCCGGCTGCGGCACGTCCTGTCGAACTCCTATGCGTTCGGCGGGAATAACGCCAGTCTCCTCCTCTCCGCCCCTCCGGGCGCGGCGGAGGCAGGATCGTGAGGGGCCAGCGGGTGACCGCCGGCGACTGTGTTGTGAGCGGTGTCGGCATGGTCGCCGCCCCGGGGCGGACTCCTCAAGATGTCCACCTGGCGCTCTGCCGGGGCGTGCCGTGCTGGCCGCCGGACTCCAGCGCGCGGTCCGGCGGCGCCCTCCCCGGCGAGCCGCCGTCCGCGCCGATTGAAGGCTTCACCATCAAAGATCACCTCGACCGCCGCGGGCTCAAGGACTTGTCGCGGACATCCCAGCTGGCGTGCGCTGCGGCGGCCCCCCTTGCGGCTGCGCTCGACGGCGTGCCGCCCTCGGAAGTGGGGGTCGTGCTGGGGTCCGGCTGGGGAAGTCTCTCGACCGTCGTCGACTTCGAATGGGAGACCTGCACCGTCCCGGTGCGCCTGGTGAACCCGCTGCTGTTCGCGGAAACCGTTTCGAACGTCCCCGCCGGGCAGATCTCGATCCAGTTCGGCTGGTCGGCGTTCAACCTGACTGTGTCGAGCGGCCCGGCCTCCGGGCTCGTGGCCATGCGGGAGGGGCTCGAGCTTCTGTCCGCCGGGAAGGCGCCGGTCGTGGTCGCCGGGGGGGCGGACGCGATCAACATGCCCGCGCTGCGCGTCCTGCGGGCCGACGGGATGACCGCCTCCGGACCCGACTCGCGGCCGTTCGGGCTGGCGCGGAGCGGGGCGGTGGGCGGCGAAGGGGCCTGCCTGTTCATTCTCGAGTCGCCGGAACGCGCTCGCGCCCGCGGTGCCCGGCCGCTGGCCCGTCTGCGCTGCGCCACCGTGCGCTTCGCGGCGCCGCGGGAGTCGGCGCCCGGACCACGGGCCGAGGACCTGGCAAGGCTGCTCCGGGAATTGCTCGACCAGATCGCGCTTGAGCCGCGGGATGTGCAGCTCGTCGCGGCCTCCGCCTGCGGTTCGCCCGAGGGAGATTGGGTGGAGGCGCGGGCGATCCGCGAGGTCTTCGGCGGCGGCGCGGAGGCGCCCCTGGTGATGGCCCCGAAGGGGATCCTCGGCGAGACCTGGGGCGCGTCCGGGCCGCTGGCCGCAGCTGCCGTCATCGAGTCGATGAGGACCGGCCGCATCCCTGGCCGGCCGCGCGGCTTCGTGCCTGACCCTGACCTGCCCCCGATCAACATGCCGCCCGAGCCGCTGGCGAGGCGGGTGCGGAACGCCGTCGTCCTGGCCCGGACGGAGACCGGACACCTTTCCGCCCTGCTGCTCTCGGAGCCGGAGGGGAACGATGCCGCCTGACAGCCTCGAGAACCTGCTCCCCTGGAGGCATCCGTTCCTGCTGATCGATCGGCTGATCGAGTGCGTGCCGCACCGCAGCATCACCACCCTCAAGCAGGTCTGCGGCGACGACCTCCTGACCCACGCTCACGGGCCTGGACCGAGCCTCTGGCCCGGGCTCATGGTGCTGGAAGGGATGAACCAGACCGCGGCCCTCTTGTTCCGGCTGAGCTACGGCCCCATCGACCCCTCGCGACTGCCGCTCCTGGGGCATCTGCGCGTCCGGTTCCCCGGGTCGGCGACCCCAGGAGACACGATCACCTACGCGGTGCGCGCGGTCAAGATGACGACGACACACGGCCTGTTCGAAGGAGTGGCGCGGGTGGAGGGAAGGCCAATCGTCGAGGGAGAGCTGGCATTCGCGGTGGCGCGGGCGGAGGCAGGGTCGCCGTGACGCTCACCTACGGCCGGGGGGCGGCGCTCGTCACGGGAGGTTCGGGAGGTATCGGCTCGGCCATCGTCTCGAGTCTGGCGGCCGCCGGGCTACCCGTCGCGTTCACCTACCGCAGCCGTCCGGAGGCGGCCGCTGCCCTGGTGCGCGCCCACGAGAAAACCTCCCGTATCAGGGGCTATCCCTTGTCCTCCAGCCGACTTCAGGATGCGTTGGATCTGTTTGGCCAGGCCTCGTCCGACCTGGAGCCCGTGCGCTTCGTCGTCTGCAGCGCCGGCATCTCCCAGGAACGCGCCTTCCACACGCTGTCCGAGGACGAGTGGGCCCGGCTCATCGACACCAACCTGACGGGGGCCATCGCCGTCTCCCGGGCGGCCGTCACCCCGCTCATGAAGGCAGGATTCGGCCGAATCGTCTTCCTCGGATCGGTGTCGGGGCTTCGGGGCATCCAGGGCCACACCGTTTACGCCGCCACCAAGGCCGCGCTGCAGGGCCTGACCCGCTCCCTGGCTCAGGAGTGCGCGCCGTTCGGGGTGACCATCAACACCGTGGCCCCGGGTTACATCGGCACCCCCATGCTCGAGACCGCCCCCGAGAAATCCAAAAAGACCTGGATCGATCGGATCCCGATGCGCCGGCTGGGACGGCCGGACGAAGTGGCCCACCTGGTGGGCTTCCTGCTCTCGGACCAGGCGGCGTACGTGACCGGGCAGGTGTGGGTCGTGGACGGAGGGATCTCGCTGTGAGCGCGCGCCGGGTCGCCATCACGGGGATCGGCATCCTGTGCGGCTACGGCCGAGGCGGCGAGGCTCTCTGGGCCGGCCTCTCCTCCGGAAGGAGCGCCATCGGCGAGCACCGGGCGCGTCTGGGGCGGCGGGACTGGCTGGCCTACCCGATGGCGGCGTTGCGCGACGACCCCGCCGGCCTCGCGCGCGCGTTTCCCAACCGGGAATTCGTCCGCGACAACCACCTGGGCGAGGACCCGGACTTCATCGCCCTGGCCGACTGCGTCGCGCAGGCCCTCGAAGACGCCGGGCTGGGCGACGGGAAGCGCGATCATGACGTCGGGCTGATCGTGACCCATGAGAGCCCGGGTCTGGCGCCTCACGTGCAGAGCTTCTTCCGCTGGGGGAGGATGGCGAAGGCCTGGTGGCGTTCGCGATCCAAGTTCAGCCCGCCCGATTTCCTCTATGAGCAGCAGAGCGAGAGCGTCTACCGCCTGCACTCGTTCCTTTATCTCCACTACCTGTCCGCCCTGTTCCACCTGCACGGCTTCACCTTGTACAACAACAACGCCTGCGCCTCCGGGGCATTCTCGCTCGCCGTGGCGGCGGATCGGATCAGAAGCGGAGACTCGGACGCGGTCGTGGTTGTCGGCGGCGACATCCCCGAGGACGGCACGAAGTATCGCTGGTTCCGCGACCTGGGCCTCTATTCGGCGCGCGGCCAGTGCCGCCCCTTCCGCGCCGATCGCGACGGCATGGTGCTGGGCTCGGGCGCGGCGGCCCTGGTCCTCGAGGATCTCGACCTCGCCCGCCGGGCGGGCCGCAACGTGTACGCCGAATGGCTCGGCGCCGGGTTCACCTCTGACGGCTGGAAAGTCACGTTTCCCGACGTGGTCGGGCGGCGCTACCGCGACGCCATCGCGCGCGCCCTCAAGGTGGCGCAGGTGGAGCCGGGTGATCTGAGCCTCCTCGTGCCGCACGGGGTCGGGTCAGGCCTTTACGATCGTTTCGAAGCCTCCTGTCTCGGCGACGTTCTCGGGGACAGCGGGGCGCCCTGGCCCCCGATGATGTTGCTGAAGCAGGCGCTCGGGCACACGCTCGGCGGCTGCGCCCTGGTCGAAACTGTCGCGGCCCTCCTTGCGATGCGCCAGGGGCGGATCCCGGAGGCAGCGCGCTGCGTCGAGCCCGACCCGGCGTTGTCGATCGGCCCCCCGCGTCCGGGCCCGCTGCTCGCCGACGGCCTGATTCTCAAATGCACCAACGGCTTCGGGGGACAGAACGGCGCCATGGTGCTCCGCGCCATGCCAGCGTGATCTGGACACGGAGCGCCTGGATGGGACGGTGACGGTGAGAGGACTGTGGAGAGGGGTGCTGCGGCGCTTTCTCGAGCGTGACCCCGCGGAGATAGGCAGACGCGCCGCCCGGTTCGCCATCCGGAACCCCGAGGGACGCCGTCTCGTCGCCCGGCTGGGCGAGGCCTTCATCGGCGGCTACAACGCGACGCTCCGCCTGGAGTCGCTGCGGCACGTGGCCGAGCATGGGGCGGCCGTGGATCCGCACTTTCGCCCCTTCTTCTTCGAAGGCGCCGCGATGGGGTACCTGGCGCGCGGGCACCTGTTCAGCGGCTTCACGCCGAAATCCGCCGAGCGCGACCTGCTGGAAATGCACCCTGACTTTCTCTACCTCTACTACGTCGGGTTGGGCTTCTGGATTGCGATGCGCCACCCGAGCCGGCCGTTCTCGATCGAGAGGCTCGGCGAGCACCTCAATCCAATGTACGTCCCGCTCTGCTACGACGGGTTCGGCTTCAAGGTCGGGTTCTTCGACTATCCTGGCAGGCCGGAGGCCCGCCGCCTGCTCGATCGCTGCCCTGCCGAACGGCGTGCCGCGATCTACCAGGGGTTCGGCCGCTCACTGTTCTTCGTCTACATGGACGACGAGGCCGGGTTCCGTCGCGAGCGCGACGCCGCAGGCGGCGAGCACCGCGAGGACATCGAGCTCGGGCGTTCGCTCGCTCTCGCCTTCACCGGCGTCGATCGGCCAGGGACCATCGCCGCGCACGTCGCAGCGGCCCTGGATGAGACAGATCGGCGGACCCGCCTCACCGGGGTCACCTGGGCACTGACGGCTCGGGCGATGAACGATGCGGCCTATTTCCGCCGCTGCGTTGAGCTGGCCCCGGCGGGATGGAAGGACCTGATGCACAGGCTTCCTGCGCTCTGCCGGAAAGCGTTCTCCGAGTCGCGGACCTACACCGAGTGGCAGTCGAAGACGCGCATCGCGGTGAGCGAGGCCTACGCGCCATCGCGTGAGCCGGCAAGCCGGTAGGAGTGTCGCGGACGGTCCCTCGGCGGGCTCAAGGGTTCCAGACGAAGGACAGGTCGGTGTCGATCGGTCTGGCGAGACCTCGTTCCTCGTCCACGAACTTCGTCAGCTCGCCGTCACCCAGCGCCAGGCGCTTCGAGAGGCGGGAATCGCCCGGGAAGAGTTTCTGCGCTTCAACCCAGGTCCGACGCGCCTCGACGAGCTGGCCGTTCTTCACTTGGGCGTCTCCCAACCCCAGGTACGGCAGCAGATTGTGCGGCCGGATCTTTGCCGCGGGGACCGCGGACTGCATTCTCAGGCAGGCCCGGAAGTCCTCGATCGCCCGTGACGCGTGCATGAGCGCCTTGGGCCAGTGCAGGTGGTTCATCGCCCTGCCGTACATCGCCGCCCAGGAGCCGGGGTCGCGCTCGAGAACCACGTTGAGCTCGCGGATCGACCGGTTCGAGAGGAGCCCCTGGCCGACGATGCCGAGCCCCGCAGTGGGCATCTTGTCGACGTAGGCGAGCGCCAGGTTCAGGTGAAGCGCCAGGACGTCCGCGTGGGCCGCCACTTCCTTCTCGAGAAAATCGATCGCCCGCTGGTGCTCGCCCGCCCGCACACACGCGCGGCGGTATTCGTTGCCGTATTTCAGGTTCCCGGGCTCGAGGTCGATGGCTCGCTGAAAGACAGCGAGCGCTTCCTCCTGCCTTTCGACGAGGAGCAGTGCGGCCGCCAGATCGAAGTGCGCCGCGGCATCTCCCGGCCGCCGAGCGACCGCGGCCTTGCGCCTCTCGATTTCGGAGGAATCGGGCGACGCCACTCCCAGGAGCGCAGCGCAGGTCGCCGCGGCGCCCCATGTAGCGGCCAGGGCGGCCGTCCCCGCCGCCACGGCACGAACGAGCCCGCTCGGGCGGCTTCGCACGCTCATCTCCGCTTGAAGGGATGCACGCGCCGGACAACGCTGTCCGGCCGGAGGTTTCGCAGCCCCTCCCTGGCGCCGTCGGGCCAGCGAATCGTTGCCTCGTCCACGGTCGTGGACGTCCCCAGGCCGAAGTGCAGTATGGTGCTGCTCTGCGAGGCGTAGCCGTTCCCGCCGTCCACCTCGCGGATCTGCGTCAAGCCGCCGGAGCGCAGCGTCACGCGTGCCCCGATCGCGCTGGTGTTGCGCCCGGTTTGGCGCAGGTCAAAATCGATCCAGTGGCGTCCGGGGATCCCCCGGTTGCGGTAAAGCGTCGGCCGCGCGCCTTGGTTCGCGACGAAGAGATCCGGCCAACCGTCGCTGTCGAGGTCGGCTACGGCGATGCCCCGTCCGTCGAAGGTGTCCGTGATCCCCTCGCGTTGGGCAACCTCGACGAAGGTCGGACCGTCGTTTTGGAACAGGCGCGATGGCTCGTACCCGGAAAAGCTCCGGTCGCCCATCATCGGCCAGGTCCTGGTGTCGGTGATGTCAAGGTCCGGTGTCGTGGCCATGGTCGCGAGATCGTACCAGTAGTTCCCCTCCCCCGCGGACACGAACCCGTTGACCGTGAAGATGTCGAGGTCGCCGTCGTTGTCGTAGTCGAGGAACTTGCCGCACCACCCCCAACCTCCCTCGAACACCTCCGCTGGATCGGCGACGTCGACGAAGGTGCCGTTCCCCATGTTGTGCCAGAGCATGTTCCCTTCGTGCAGGTATTCGATCGTGGTGATGTTGGTGACATAGATGTCCAGGAAGCCGTCGTTGTTGTAATCGCCGAAATCGACGTTCATCCCCTTCTTGGTGTCGGTCCCCTTGGCGGCCTTCGTGATATCGCTGAAGGTCCCGCTCCCTTCGTTCCTGAACAGCTTGTCGTCGCCGAAGTCGTTGGCGATGTAACAGTCCTGGTCGCCGTCGTTGTCGATGTCGCCACAGCCCAGGTCGAGCGTCCAGCCCGTGTCGTCCATCCCGAGCTGGTGCGCCACGTCGGTGAAGGTCCCGTCCCCGTTGTTGTGGTAGACGAGGTTCTTGCCGGCGTTGCGCGAGCTCTCGAAGCTGTCATGCATGATTCTGGTCGTCGAGATGTGCCACAGGTCGGCCGGCTTGAAATAATTGCCGACCATGAGATCGAGGTTCCCGTCGAGATCGTAGTCCACGAAGACCGCGGCGTTGCCGTTGCCGCAGTCGCCCACGCCGGCCGCCCGCGTGATGTCGGTGAAGGTGCCGTCGCCGTTGTTATGGAAGAGAACGTTGCAGCCCCACTTGACGACATAGAGGTCGGGGTGCCCGTCGTTGTCGATGTCGCCGAAGACGGCGTCCATCGAGGTCCCTTTGTTCTCGTTGACGCGCGCTACACCGGCCTCAACGGCCACGTCCGTGAAGTGGAAGACTCCGTCGTTGCGGTAGAGTTGGTTTGGATACCCGGTCCGCGAGTCGCTGACGTAAAGGTCGATGTCCCCGTCCCCGTCGTAGTCGGCGGCAGCCACAGCCGCCCCCACGGACGCCAGCCAATTCATGATGTTGCCCAATTTGGGATCGAGGTCGGGCTTGTGGTGGACGGACGTGATGCCGGCCCTCTGCGTCACGTCCTCGAACTGCGGGTAGTGACGATCAGAGCGAACATCAGCCACGGGCGCTTCCGCGGCGGCTCCATGCCCTTTCGCGGTGCCCGAGTCCACGGCCGCGGCGCCGCAGCCAACCACGGCGGCGAGATCCATGAGGCCGAGGAGCAGGGCTACCGCCCGCTTCGCGTCCATACTCCCGCGATACTTTTCCATGGATTGGTTACCCCTCCCGGAACCCGCCGAGTGTGTCGTGTGCTGGTGATCGTACAGGTTCCCCGGTACCAGTCAAGGGGAGTTGCCAGTAGGATCTTGGTCAAGGACAAGTCACCCCGGGAGGACGGAAATTCGTGACTTCGAGACTTGTTCGTGAAGGTGGCGGCCTTGAGCGAAGTGTAGTGAATCTTATCGCCGTCGCGGGCATCCTGGCAGGGCCCACCGGTCAGATCACCACCGCGGCGCCGGATTCGGCGGCCAAAGCGGACCATCTCAACCTGCACTCCATCCGGCCCGGCTGTGCAGAGCCCGCCGCGCGAGGCGCGTGACGTAGAGCGTCACGGCGATCGTCGCGAGGAGGCCTGTGGCCCAGAAGGCGTATTCGGCGGGGGAGCGCGCCAGCCCGGCCGTGGCGGCCTGCGCCACGGTCCGTCCCGCGAACCCCAGATACACGTACAGGAGCGTCCCGGGCATCATGCCGATCCACGAGGCGGGAAGGTAGGTGTGGAACGGGACGCGCGTCAGGCCGTAGAGATAGTTAAGAAGGTTGAATGGAAAGACGGGGCTCAGTCGGGTGAGCAGGACGATCGTCCATCCCTCGCGGCCGACCGCCTCGTCGATGGCCCGGAATCGGGGATCGCCCCCGACCCAGCGCTCGACCCGATCGCGGGCCAGGTAGCGCGCGACCAGGAAGGCGCACGCGGCGCCGAGCGTCGACCCGGCCGACGCCGCCGCGAAGCCCGGCCCGAGCCCGTAGACGAGGCCCGCCCCGACCGTGAGCGGCGAGCCGGGGACGAACAGGACGGCGGCCAGGGCATAGACGAGGACGAAGAGGACGATCCCCCAGGGGCCGAGCCGGGTGAAGAGGCCGTTCAGCGACGCAAGCCATGCGCCGATGGGGAGCACGCGGGCCGCGATGAACAGCGCCGCGGCCAGCGCCAGAAGAAGGGCCATGCGACGCGCCCCGGTCCGGCCGTCGCGGGGGGGCCCGTCCACGACCGTGCTCACGGGGATCTCCGCTGCCACGCGTAGAGGCGGGAGAAGAGAGCGCGTGCCCCCGGGGTGAGCCGCGTCCGCATGAAGGCATCGGCGCCGCGCTGCAGGGCCTGCGAAAACGTCGGGTAGACGTGGATCATCGACGACAGCCTCGACAGGCCGATCCGCTCCCGCATCGCCAGGACCAGCTCGTGGATCACCTCCCCGGCCCCCGCCCCCACGACCGTCGCGCCGAGAAGGGTGTCCTTCCCTTTCGTCGTGATCACTTTCGCGAAACCGGTTTCGTCGCTCTCGAGGATAGCCCGGTCCAGCTGGCTGTAAGGGAAGCGGTGCACGTCGCACGGGATCCCGGCCCGGGCCGCGTCCGTCTCGTTCACGCCGACGCGCGCCACCTCCGGCTCGGTGAACGTGGTCCACGGCACGACACGGTAGTCGGCCTTCGCCTTCCCGAGGCCCCCCAGGGGGGACAGGAGAATGTTGCGGACGATCAGGCGAGCCTGGTATTCGGCGAAGTGGGTGAACTGGTAGGGGCCGCACACATCGCCGGCGGCGAAAATGTTCCGCCGGGTCGTCCTCAGGAAATCATCGACGGTCACCCCCTTCCGAGTCATCGCCACGCCGGCCTTCTCCAGGCCGAGCCCCTCGATGTTGGGGCGGCGGCCGGCGGCGACCAGGATCGTGTCGGCCTCGACGTCCCGGGAGGTCGCGGACCCCGGGTCGCCGCCGTCCTGGCGGACGCGGGCGCGGTGCGCCCCGTCCCGTCCCTGTGCGATCGATTCCACCCGGGCGCGCAACAGAACGCCCACGCCGTCCGCCTCGAGCCCCGCCTGGACGAGCGCCGCGACGTCAGGGTCCTCGCGATGCAGGAGCTGCCCGCCCCGATCGATCAGGGTGACCCGCGCCCCCAGCCGCGCCATCGCCTGGGCCAGCTCGCAGCCGATCGGTCCGCCCCCCATCACCAGGAGCCGGCCGGGCGGCTCCTCGCGCTCGAAGACGGTCTCGTTCGTCAGGAACCCGGCCTCCTGCAGGCCGGGCACGTCGGGGATCGCGGCGCGGCCGCCGGTGGCCAGCACGATGTGGCGCGCCCTGAGGACGGCCCCGCCGACCGCGACCGCGTGCGGAGATTCGAGCGCGGCCTGCCCGAAGAAGACATCCACGCCGAGCCCTTCGAAGCGCGCGGCGGAGTCGTGCGGCTCGATCCGCGCCCGCAGGGCCTTCAGGCGCCTGACGACGCGGCCGTAGTCCACCGCCACGTCGACGGGATCGAGCGCTTGCAGGCCGGCGTGCCGCATCCGGGCGGCGGCGCGCGCCGAGGCAATCAACGCCTTGCTGGGGACGCAGCCGTAGTTCAGGCAGTCGCCCCCCATCCGATGGCGCTCGACGAGGGCGACCCGTCCCCCCAGCGCGGCCGTGCCGGCGGCGGTCACCAGGCCGGCGGTCCCCCCCCCGATGACCACGACGTTGTAGACTCCCTCGCCACGGCCCGCGCGCCCCATCCGACCCTCCACCTCCGTTCCGTGCCCGGGATTCGTGAAGTCGGGATAATATTCCGCTTCACGCGCGCGCGTCACGCTCGCCCGCGCCGTCTCGGAGCCGCAGGGTGCCGGTCACGGTTGATCAGTTCAAGAGCGCCATGCGCCGCTGGTCGAGCGGCGTGTCGATCCTCACCACGCGGCGGGAAGGGGGGATCATGGGGATCACGGTCAGCTCCTTCTGCTCGCTGTCGCTCAACCCGCCCCTGGTCCTCGCCTGCATCGACAAGAAGGCCCGCAGCCACGGCCTGATCGACCGGCACCGCGCCTTCGCCATCAACGTGCTCCGGGCGGGGCAGGAGCGCCTCTCCGAGCTGGCCGCCGGCCACTTGGGCGAGCACGGAAACTGGCTGGACGGATGCGCGTACCGCAAGGCGGAGACCGGCGCTCCGATCCTGAACGACTGCCTGGCCTGGTTCGACTGCTCCCTGGAGGCGGCCCACGACGGCGGGGACCACACGATCTTCGTCGGCCGCGTCGAGGCGGCCGGACACTCCGAAGGGCGTCCGCTGCTCTACTGCGACGGCGCCTATCACAAGGTGGCCGAGACCCGGACGAAGACCCGCAAGGAAACCGGAGGCGCCGAATGATTCTGAGCGTGAAGAAGACCGACCGCCTGTTCTTCGAGACCTTCGAGTCCCTGGCGGCAGGGGCAGCCGAGGCGGCGCTCATCCTGGAGGAGATGTTCCGCAACGGCAAGGGGGGGGATCCGGCCGCGGGCGCGACGCGCATCAAGGACATCGAGCACCGCTGCGACGTCCTCATCCACGAGCTGGTGAAGGCGCTGCACCGCACGTTCATCACGCCGATCGATCGCGAGGACATCCACGACCTCGGATCGCACCTGGACGACCTGGTCGACCTGATCGACGCGGCCGCCAGCCGGGCGGTGCTGTTCAGGGTGGGGGCCGAAATCCCGGACGCGGCCGACCTGACCCGCATCGTCCACCGGCAGGCGGAGGAGATCCGACTGGCGGTCACCCACCTCAAGGACTCGAAGACCATCATGGAGCGCTGCGCGCGCATCAACCAGCTCGAGAAGGAGGGAGACCGGCTCTATCGCGAGGCGGTGGTGCGCATCCTCGACTCGGGGCGCGACCCGATCTTCATCATCAAGGCGAAGGAGATCATCGAGACGCTCGAGAGGGCCACCGACGCCGCCGAAGGGATCGCCATCGTCCTGGAACGGATCATCCTGAAGAACCAGTAGAACGCGACCGCCGCCGGTTGCGCCGGGGAGCCGCCCATCGACACCGTCCTGCTCACCGTCATCGCCATCATCGCGATCGCGCTAGTATTCGACTTTCTCAACGGCTTCCACGACGCCGCCAACTCGGTCGCCACGATCGTCTCCACGGGGACCCTGTCCCCCAACACCGCCGTGGCCTGGGCGGCCTTCTTCAATTTCGTCGCGGCCTTCGGCTTCGGCGTGAAGGTGGCGACGACCCTGGGCAAGGGGGTGGTCGAGCCCACGGCCATCGACCGCTGGGTGGTCCTGGGGGGCCTCGTCGGCGCCATCGTCTGGAACCTCCTCACCTGGTGGCTGGGGCTGCCGGTCTCCTCCTCGCACGCCCTGATCGGCGGCCTGGCGGGCGCCGCCGTGGCCCATTCGGGGACCTCGGTCCTGCTCCCGCAGGGCCTCGGAAAGATTCTCCTGTTCATCGTCCTGTCGCCCGTCATCGGTTTCCTGATCGGTTTTTCGACCATGATCCTGCTGTTCTTCCTGCACCGCTACTCGATGCCGTCGGTCGTGGATCGCCGCTTCCGCCGCCTGCAGCTCGTCTCGGCGGCGTTCTACAGCCTCGGCCACGGCACCAACGACGCCCAGAAGACCATGGGGATCATCACGATCCTCCTGTTCACCTCGGGATACATGAAGGAGTTCCACGTCCCCCTCTGGGTCATCCTCACGTGCCATGCCGCCATCGCGGCCGGCACGCTGATGGGGGGCTGGCGGATCGTCAAGACCATGGGGATGCGCATCACCAAGCTCCGCCCGATCGGCGGCTTCAGTGCCGAGACCGCGGGGGCGATCACCATTCTGGGAGCCTCGCTCTGGGGCATCCCGGTGTCGACCACCCACACCATCACCGGTGCGATCATGGGGGTTGGGGCGACGCATCGCCTGTCGGCGGTGCGCTGGGGGGTGGCGCGCCGGATTATCTGGGCCTGGATCCTGACGATTCCGGTCTCCGCGGCGATCGCCGCGGCGACCTACCTCCTCATCCGGCTGTTCGTCTAGGAGCCCAGGAGGCTGGCCGACGAGCGGGCGCTTCAGCTCGTCTCGAGATCGCGGATCTTGCGCAGGCGGCGGGCGTGCCGTTCCTCGCCGCTGAAGAGGGCGCCGAGGAAGGCGCGCACGAGGTCGCGCGCCACGGCGTCGCCGATTACGCGGGCCCCCAGGCAGAGGACGTTGATGTCGTCGTGCTCCACCCCCTGCCGTGCGCTGTAGGTGTCGTGGCACAGGCCGGCGCGCACGCCGCGGATCTTGTTGGCCGCCACCGAGGCGCCGACGCCGCTGCCGCACACCACGATGCCGCGCTCCGCCGTCCCCCCGGCGACGGCCCGCCCGACCGCGGCCGCCGCATCCGGGTAGTCGTCCTGGGGATCGAGCGCCGGAGTCAGGTCGGACACCACGTGGCCGTCCCCCCGCAGGAGCTCGAGCAGCGCGTTCTTCAGGGAATGGCCGGCGTGATCGCTGCCGAGGGCGATGTTCATCGGATCTCCGGGATCTCGAAGGTGATCGCCGACCAGTAGGAGACCCAGTCGGCGCGATCGTCTCCGGCCAGGGGGCGCATCCGGGTGGTCCTGACGATCTGCCAGCCGGGTGCCGCGATCGGCACGGAGGCGCGTCCCTGCGGGTCGAGACGGCCGCACCAGGCATACGCGTCGTGTTCCTTGGAGAATCCGGCGTGGGTGGCGCACAACTGGCCGCCCGCCAGCGGCATCCCCTCCATGAGGACGCGCACCGGGAGCTTCCCTCCCGGGCGCACCGCGGCGGGCTGCGCTTCCGGGATGATCTCGATCGTCAGATTCAGGTTCGCGAGGGCGGCGTCGGACGCCGCCCCGCCCGCATTCACGAGGGTCTTGACGTACCGCCTGTAGCGCTCCCTCCCGGGGGCCCCGGCGGCGCCCATGCGGGAGCGCATCTCCAGGATCTCGGTGTGCCCCTCGTGTTTCAGGTAATCCTGGAACGCGGGCGCGGCGATCTCGATATAGCTCGGCTCGCTGACGAGCGCGATGACGGTCGTGCCCGGCGCGCGCAAAGTCACGCGGGGCATGAGCGGCTTTCCCTCGGGGACCCGGTCCTTGAGATCGAGCCGTCCCTTCGCGTCCTGCAGGAAGAACGCGCTCGTCTTGTCCCCCCGCCAGTCGACCGGATCGCCGGGAAAGACCTCGCTCACGTGCAGGGCGAGACGGATCGTCGCGCCGGCTGCGGGGCGGGAGAGCTCCGGAATCAGATAGAAGTCGTGGGCGAGCAGCGGCGCGACACCGGCCGCGAGGACGACGGCCACGACCGCGACGAAGCGGGACACGCGGCGCCGGGCCGGCCCGGCCCCACGGCGTCCGGAACGCGACCCGGCCTCATGCTCGGACAGGATCCTCGTCACGGCGCCAAGGATACCACTCCGGCCCGGGCCAGGATGCCGTCGGCGGCCGCTTCGCCGCTGCGCGCGCAGTCGGGGAGGCCGACCCCCCGCAGGCCGTTTCCGGCCAGGGCGAATCCGGCGTGTCGCGCCGCGCCCGCCTCGATGGCCGCGACCTTCGCGAGGTGGCCGACCTCGTACTGCGCCATGGAGCGCGGGTAGACGAAGCTCCGGACGAACCGGGGCGGGGCGGTGATCCCCAGGATGTCGCGCAGCTCGTCGCGCACGATCCGCTCGAGGTCCGGAGCACCGGACTCCCCGGCGGTCCGGCCGTCGAGGAAGGCGCGCAGGAGGACGATTCCCTCGGGAGCCCGATCCGGGAACTTGACGTGGCTGAACGAGCAGGCGACGAGACGGCGCCCTTCGCAGCGCGGCACCACGAAACCGAAGCCGTCGAGCGGGTGGGGGACGTCGGCGCGGCGATACGCCACGCTGACCGTGGCGGCCCCGCCGTACCGCAGCTCCGCCAGCAGGCCGCCGAGGTCGGGGTCGAACGGCCGCACCAGGAGCGCGGCGGCGCAGGCCGGCATCGCCAGGACGACCGCGTCGGCCGCGAACGAATCCCCCCGGTACGTGGTCACGCGCCAGCGCCCCGCGGCCCCTCCCGCCTGTCCCCCCTCCGCGATCCGATCGCCGGGATCGAGGCGCGCCACCTGGGCTCCGAGACGCAAAGCGCCTGTGGGCAGGGTCGTGGCCAGGCGATCGGTGAGGGTCTGCAGGCCGCTCCTGATCGTGACGAAGAGGGAGTAGCGCGCCCCGCTCACGCCCGTGCGCGCGGGCGCCGGGGCGCGGCGCCGCGCCTGCATGAGCCCCAGGATGACGCTCCGATGGAGCCGCTCCAGCTCCAGGAAGCGCGGCATCGTGGCGCGCAGGCTCAGGCTCTCGGGATCGGCGTTGTAGATGCCGGCGAGGAGCGGCTGCGCCAGACGCTCCAGGGTCTCCCGGCCGAAGCGGCGCCTGACGAACGACGCGAGGCTCTCGTCCTCGACCGCGGGCCCGCGCGGCAGGACCAGATCGCACGCGGCCCGGAGCTTCCCGGCCACGCCGAGGATCCGCGTGGCGGCGAACGGCAAGAGGCGGCTGGGGGCGAGGAGCTGATAACCCTCCGGGATGGGGAGAAGCCGCCCGCTCCTTAAAATGAACGAGCGGCGATGCTGCTGGCCCGTGCCGACGATCTCGTCCGCCAGGCCGGCGCGGCGGCACAGGTCGATCCCCCAAGGCCGGTCGGAGACGAAGCAGTCGGGGCCCCCCTCGACGAGGCAGCCGTCGATCCGCTCGGTGACGATCACCCCTCCGGCGCGATCCGCGGCCTCGAGGACGGTCAGCTCGAGCGGGACGGAGCGCTCGCGGGCGACGGCGAGGAACCGATGGGCGCAGGCCAGCCCCGCGATTCCGGCCCCGGCGATCACCACCCGGAGGCGTTCCCCTGCCGCCGTCGCCGGCCCGGAGGTCATGCCCGGGCGATCACGTCGCGCACCAGGGCCCGAAGCAGCTGCAGGAAGGCCGGGTGGTCGCCCGCGGTCCCGGCGCGGAAGAAGCCGAGTCCGAGCTCCCCGGCAACCCGGCGCGCGGCGACGTCCAGGTCGTACAGCACCTCGACGTGGTCGGTGAGGAATCCGATCGGCGACAGGACGACGTCGCGGGAGCCGCCGCGCCGGAGCCCCTGGAGCGCCTCGCCGACATCCGGCTCCAGCCAGGGATCCCTCGGGTTCCCGCTGCGGCTGGTGTACGCCAGGGACCAGGCCCGGATCCCGAGGCGTTCCGCGACCCCGGTCCCGGTGCGCGCCAGTCCCTCGGCGTAGCCGGCCGCTGCCGACATCGCGATCGGGATGCTGTGGGCCGTGAACACCAGGCTGGCCCCCGCCCGCCGATCCGCCGGAACGCGGTCGAGCGCCTCGAGCGTGCGCGCCGCGAGCGCCTCGATGAACAGGGGATGGTCGGACCAGGGGGGGACAAAGTCGATCTCCGGCGCCTCCGCCCCGAGCCTATTTCGCGCCTCGGCCACCGCGTCGAGGTAGGCGTCCCAGGAAACCGCCGACCGGTGGGCCGCCAGCACGATGCCGACCGCGCGGCGCCGGCCCTCCCGGGCCATCGCGGTCAGCGTCTCGGCGATGAACGGCTCCCAGTGGCGCATGCCGACGTAGACCGGCAGGCCCGGCCCGTCGCGCGCCAGGAGATCCCGGAGCCCTTCGGCCTGCGCGAAGGTCAGCCGGTTGAGAGGGGAGGCCCCGCCGACCTCTTCGTAGTGCCTCACGACCTCTTCGTAGCGCTCCTTCGGGATCGGCTTGCCACGGAGGACGTTGTCGAGGAACGGCCGGACGTCCCGGGGCCCGACCGGTCCGCCGAAGGCGAGGAGCAGGACCGCGTCGTGCCCCGTCCCGCCGGACGCCGCCATCCTCAGGCGCCTCCCCATTCGTGCACGGCGTCCACCAGGGCCAGGACATTGTCGAGCGGCGTGTGCGGCAGGATGCCGTGCCCCAGGTTGAAGATGTGGCCGGGCCGCCCGCCGACGCGCCGCAGGAGATCGGTGGCCCGCCTCTGGACCTCCTGACGCGGCGCGAAGAGCAGGGTCGGATCGAGGTTCCCCTGCACCGCGATCTCGCCCAGCCGGTCCCAGCACTCCAGAAGGTCGACGCGCCAATCGAGGCCGATGACGTCCCCCCCCGCTTCCCGGATCAGCGGGAGAAGGCTCGCGGTCTGCGTGCCGAAGTGGATGACCGGCGTCCTGGGAGCGATGGCCTGCACGATGCGCCGCGTGTGCGGCAGGACGAACTCGCGATAGTCGGCCGGCCCGAGGCAGCCGACCCAGGTGTCGAACAGCTGGACCGCCTGCGCCCCGGCGGCGATCTGGGCCCCCAGATATCCGATGGTGATGCGGGAGATCTTCTCCAGGAGGGCGTGCCAGGCGCCGGGGTCCTTCATGAAGAACGACTTGGTCTTCACGTAGTGCGTCGATCCCCCCCCTTCGATCATGTACGAGGCCATGGTGAAGGGGGCGCCCGCGAAGCCGAGGAGCGGCACCTCGGGGGGCAACGCCCGGCGCGTGCGGCGGATCGCCTCGAAGACGAAGCCGACGGACTCTTCGGGATCCGGCTCGCGCAGGCGGTCGACGTCCTCCGGAGTGCGCAGCGGAGGATCGATCGACGGCCCCTCCCCTTTGTTGTACGCCAGGCGGAGGCCGGTCCCCAGGACCGGCAGGAGGAGGTCGGCAAAGATGATGGCGGCGTCCACCCGGAGACGCTCGACCGCGTACACGGTCACCTGGGTCACCAGGTCCGGGTCCTTGCAGATTTCGAGAAACGAGCGATGCGCCCGCACCTGTCGATATTCCCGCATGTAACGCCCGGCCTGGCGCATCAGCCAGATCGGAGTCACGCGGACCGGCTCGCGGCGGCAGGCCCGCATGAACGGGCTGTCACGCAGCGCGTCCTTCTCCCGGCCCGCCTGCGCCGCGCCTCGCGCAGGGACGGCAGCGGCGGCCGACCGCGCCCCTCCGGCACCTCCCGGTCCCCGTGACGGCCCGGTTGCACGCCCGGTCGATCCCCCGCCTCCCGGTCCGCCCGGGGCAGGGCCGCGCGTCTTCTCCTTCAGAATGTCATGGCAGCGCAGGCTCGCCTCGCGCACGAGCGGCCCCATCTTCGGGTGCGACGGCTCGAGGTCGACCGGGATGCCGTGATTGCGCAGGCTTTCGCTGGCGATCGGCCCGACCGATGCGACCACGCCCCGGGCGAGCGCGGCACGCACGCGCTCGTCGAGGCCGCCGTCGCGGGCGACCTGCATGACGTTTTCCACCTGGTTGGCGTTGGTGAACAGGACCACGGGGACCTGGCCGCCGGCCACGGCCTCGAGCGCCTCCCTGAGCGGCGCGACGTCGAGCGGCAGCGCCCAGCGATACACCGGGACGCGCGTCACCACGGCGCCGCGTTCCTTGAGCCCCTGCAGAAGCTCGAGGTTGCTGATGCCGTATTCTTGCACCGCCACCCGCCGTCCGGCGACCGGGGCCCGCTCGTCCAGGGTCTTGAGGATCTCGAGCCAGGTGTTCGGCTCGGGAACGGTGATGCCCGGCTCGAGCCCCATCGATCGCAGGGCCGCGACCGGCTTCGGTCCGCGGCAGACGCGTTGCATTCTGCCAAGGCTCTCCAAGATGCGGTCCCGTGGATGACGCACCTCGAGCGCCTGCACGAGGGTCTTGAGCCCGACACCGGTCAGCAGGATCAGGAGATCGAACTCGCCCGCCAGGAGCTTCTCGCCGAACGCCAGCGCCTCGTGATTCTCCTCCAGGGGGATCTCCCGCATGGAAGGGGCGACCAGCGGCCGGCCGCCGTGGCTCTCGATCAGGCGCGACATCTCGGCCGCCAGGCGGCTCTCGAACGCCCCGACCCGAAGGCCGTCGAACCCTTTGACATCCTGAGTGGTTCCGGACATTCCCCACCCCCCGGGAGCCGCGCCGAAAGGCCCGACCCCCGCGCCATCCTACCAAATAGCCCTTGCGCCGCCGCCGCGTTCGGCCGAGATTATAGTTGACATATAAGTACATATTTAATAGACTGACTGTCGCCGGCCGAGCGCTTGTCCGGAAGGCCGGGGGAGTTACGAACGTGAAAGTCACCGCCCAGGAAGAATACGGACTCAGGTGCATCCTGCACATCGCCCGCCGCCAGGCGAGCGGCCCGGCCGCGCCGGTCACCCTTGGCGAGATCGCCAGGGAAGAGGGGCTGACCGTGCCGCACGTGGCGAAGCTCATCCGCACCCTGCGCAAGGCGGGGCTGGTCAAGAGCGTCCTCGGACGGATGGGGGGCTACTCCCTGACGCGAAGCGCCGGCCAGACCAGCGTGGCCGAGGTCCTGGCGGCGCTCGGCGGCGGCCGGCTGTACGACACGGACTACTGCGAGAGGCATTCCGGGGATCGCAAGATCTGCACCCACATGGGGGACTGCTCCATCCGCTCCCTGTGGGGCGTCCTGGAGGTGCTGCTCGACAGGGTCCTGCGCCGGACCATGCTCTCCGAGCTCGTCAGCACGGAGAAGAAGATGCACGCGGTCCTCGACGAAAGGGCGCCGGTCGCCTGCGCCTCGGGGGCCGCGGCGAACCACTGCGTCGACTGCGGGCAGGGAGGCCGGTGATGGCCCCCCGCTCGGCCAAGGCGCTCGAAGACCTCACGAAAGGGGAGTACAAGTACGGCTTCGTCACCGACATCGAAGCCGAGACGGTGCCGCGCGGGCTCAACGAGGAGATCATCCGCGCCATCTCGGCCAAGAAGAACGAGCCCCCGTTCATGCTGGAGTGGCGGCTGAAGGCGTACCGGCACTGGCTGACGATGACCGAGCCCACCTGGGCGAACGTCCATTACCCGAAGATCGACTACCAGGACATCATCTATTACTCCGCCCCGAAGCTGAAGAAGCAGGTGTCGAGCCTCGAGGAGATCGATCCCGAGCTCCTGAAGACCTACGAGAAGCTGGGGATCTCCCTGGGGGAGCAGAAGCGGCTGTCCGGGGTGGCGGTGGACGCGGTGTTCGACAGCGTCTCGGTGGCGACGACGTTCAAGGACAAGCTCAAGGAGCTCGGGATCATCTTCTGCTCGTTCTCCGAGGCGGTCCTGGAGCACCCGGACCTGGTGCAGAGGTACCTCGGGTCGGTGGTGCCGCACAACGACAACTTCTTCGCGGCGCTCAACTCGGCGGTGTTCAGCGACGGATCGTTCGCCTACATCCCGAAAGGGGTGCGCTGCCCCATGGAGCTGTCGACCTACTTCCGCATCAACGCCGCCGACACCGGCCAGTTCGAGCGCACGCTCATCATCGCGGACGAGGGGGCCACGGTCTCCTACCTCGAGGGGTGCACGGCGCCGATGCGCGACACCAACCAGCTGCACGCCGCGGTCGTCGAGCTGGTCGCCCTGAAGGACGCCACACTCAAGTACTCGACCGTGCAGAACTGGTACCCCGGGGACAAGCAGGGGAAGGGGGGCATCTACAACTTCGTCACGAAGCGCGGCAAGTGCCTGGGCCAGAACTCGAAGATCTCCTGGACCCAGGTCGAGACCGGCTCGGCCATCACGTGGAAGTACCCCTCCTGCATCCTGCAGGGGGACAACTCCATCGGCGAGTTCTACTCGGTCGCGGTGACCAACAACTACCAGCAGGCCGACACCGGCACCAAGATGATCCACATCGGCCGGAACACCAGGAGCACGATCATCTCGAAGGGGATCTCGGCCGGCCACGGCCAGAACACGTACCGCGGCATGGTGAAGATCATGAAGGGGGCCGCCGGGGCGCGCAACTACTCGCAGTGCGACTCGCTCCTGATGGGGAGCACCTGCGGCGCCCACACCTTCCCCTACATCGAGGTCAAGAACAGCACGGCGAAGCTCGAGCACGAGGCGTCGACGTCCAAGATCGGCGAGGACCAGCTGTTCTACTGCCGGCAGCGCGGCCTCAAGCCGGAGGACGCCGTCTCGATGATCGTCAACGGCTTCTGCAAGGAGGTCTTCCGCGAGCTGCCGATGGAGTTCGCGGTGGAGGCGCAGAAGCTCCTCGGCGTCAGCCTCGAGGGCAGCGTCGGCTGATCGATCGCATCGCAGCGGGAGACGGGGAGACACGCATGCTTCAGATCCGGGATCTGCACGCGCGGGCGGGCGGCAAGGACATCCTGAAGGGGATCGACCTGGAGGTCCGCGCGGGCGAAGTGCACGCCATCATGGGGCCGAACGGCTCGGGCAAGAGCACGCTCGCCAACGTCCTGGCCGGGCGCGAGACCGTCGAGGTCACGCGGGGCGGGGTGCAGTACCGGGACAAGGACCTCCTCGCCATGCCCCCGGAGGAGCGCGCCTGGGAAGGGGTGTTCCTCGCCTTCCAGTATCCGGTCGAGATCCCGGGCGTGAGCACGATGTACCTGCTCAAGGCCGGGCTGAACGCCATCCGCAAGCACCGCGGGCTGCCGGAGCTGGACGCCATCGAGTTCCTGGCGATGATCAAGGAGAAGATGAAGCTGGTGGAGATCGATCAGAGCTTCCTCAACCGGGCGGTGAACGAGGGGTTCTCCGGCGGGGAGAAGAAGCGCAACGAGATCCTGCAGATGGCGGTCCTGGACCCGGCCCTGTCCATCCTCGACGAGACCGACAGCGGTCTCGACATCGACGCGCTCAGGGTGGTGGCGAACGGCGTGAACGCGCTGCGCTCCAAGGACCGCTCGATGCTGGTGATCACGCACTACCAGCGCCTTCTGAACTACATCGTGCCCGACCGGGTGCACGTCCTGTCGAACGGCCGCATCGTGCGGTCGGGGGGCAAGGAGCTGGCGCTCGAGCTCGAGTCGAAGGGGTACGCCGGGATCGAAGGGCAGGCCGCGGGCGCCCCCGCCGGCGCCCGGCCGACCGCCTGAGCCCCGGGAACGCGGAGGGAGCCATGGCCGAACGGAGCCTGCTGGACGAAGCGAAGGAGCGCTACCTGGGGGACTTCGCGCGCCTCGAGGTGGAGTCGCCCGCGCACCGGCGCTCCTGGACTCAGGATCTGCGGCGGGGTGCTCTGGGGCGCTTCGCGGCCGCCGGCTTCCCCACACCTCGCCAGGAGGAGTGGCGCAAGACCGGCATCCTGCCGATCCTGAAGGTCCCGTTCATGACGGAGTCGGCCGGCACCGCCAACGGCTTCACGGCCGACGAGATCGGGCGGTACACCTTCGAGCCCTGGGAGTGCACGCACCTGGTCTTCGTCAACGGGCACTATGCCGCGAAGCTGTCGCGCCTGCGGCCGCTTCCCGCCGGCGTCGTGATCGAGCCGCTGTCGGCGGCGCTCGAGTCGCGGCGGGACGAGATCGAGCCCCACCTGGGGCGCCACGCCGGCGTCGAGGGGCACCCGTTCGCGGCGCTCAACACCGCGTTCATGCAGGACGGCGTGTTCGTCCGGATCCCGGACGGTGTCGTGGTCGAGGAGCCGATTCACCTCCTGTTCATCACCGCCGCGGCGGGCCGGCCGGTGGTGTCGTACCCGCGCAACCTGGTCCTGGCCGGCAAGGGGAGCCGCGCCGCGCTGATCGAGAGCTACGTCGGGCCGCGCCACGATCAGTACTTCACCGACGCGGTGACCGAGATCGTCGCGGGGGAGGACGCCGCCGTCGATCACTACAAGCTGCAGCGCGAGAGCGGGCGCGCCTTCCACGTCGCCCGCGTGCAGGCCGACCTGGGGCGGTATGCCCGGGTGGCCTCCTGGAACATCTCCCTGGGCGCGGAGCTGGCGCGCAGCGACACGCACGTCCTCCTCGGCGCGGACGGCGGCGAGGTGAGGCTGGACGGGCTGTACATCACCGGCGGATCGCAGCACGTCGACAACCACACGCTGATCGATCATGCCAGCCCGCACTGCACCAGCCACGAGCTGTACAAGGGGGTCCTGGACGACCGCTCGCGCGGCGTGTTCGACGGGACGATCATCGTGCGCCAGGACGCCCAGAAGAGCGACGCCCACCAGACGAACAGGAACCTGCTGGTCTCGGAGGAGGCCCTGGTCGACTCGACGCCGCGCCTCCAGATCCTCGCCGACGACGTCAAGTGCACGCACGGCGCGACCATCGGCCAGATCGACGAGGATGCGATGTTCTATCTCAGGACCCGCGCCCTCAGCGAGGAGACCGCCCGCAACCTGCTCATCCAGGCGTTCGTCAGCGAGGTGATCCGCGGGATGCGGATCGAGCCGCTGCGCGCCGGGCTGGAGTGCCTGCTGTTCACCAGGCTCCGCAAGGGGCACGGCGCCGGGGTGGAGCCATGACGGCCCCGGCCGACCTGCGCGCCCCGCGGCCTCGCGGCGGCGCGGATCTCCGCGGCGCGCCGGGGCCGTTCGACGTGGGGCGCGTGCGCCGGGACTTCCCGATCCTCGATCAGAAGGTGTTCGGGAAGCCGCTGATCTATCTCGACAACGCCGCCACGGCGCAGAAGCCGCGGGCCGTCCTCGACGCCCTCGCGCGCTACTACACGCAGGACAACTCCAACATCCACCGCGGCCTGCACCAGCTGAGCGAGCGGGCGACCGCCGCCTACGAGGAGGCGCGGTCGAAGGTGCGGCGCTTCGTCAACGCGGAGCGCGACGCCGAGATCGTCTTCGTGCGCGGCACGACCGAGGCGATCAACCTGGTGGCGCAGAGCTGCGGCCGGGCTCGCGTCGGGCCGGGGGACGAGGTGCTCATCACCGCGATGGAGCACCACTCGAACATCGTGCCCTGGCAGATGCTGTGCGAGGAGAAGGGGGCGCGCCTGCGCGTCGCCCCGATAGGCGACGACGGGGAACTACTGACCGGCGAGTTCGAGAAGCTCCTGGGGCCGCGGACGCGCCTCGTGTCGATGGCCCACGTCTCCAACGCCCTGGGCACCATCAACCCGGTGAAGCGCCTGGTCGAGATGGCCCACCGGCACGGCGCCCTGGTGCTCCTGGACGGCGCCCAGGCCGCGCCGCACCTGACGATCGACGTGCGGGATCTCGACTGCGACTTCTACGCCCTGTCGGGGCACAAAGTGTTCGGACCGACCGGCATCGGCGTGCTGTACGGCAGGGAGCGGCTGCTCGAGGAGATGCCGCCCTGGCAGGGGGGCGGCGACATGATCGCCTCCGTCACCTTCGAGAAGACGATCTACAACCGCCTGCCCCACAAGTTCGAGGCGGGCACGCCGCACATCGCGGGGGTGATCGGCCTGGGGGCCGCCCTCGACTACCTGGAGTCGATCGATCGCGCGGCCTGCCGGGCCCACGAGGACGACGTCCTCGCCCATGCCACGCGGTCGATCGCCGCGCTGCCGCGGGTGCGGCTCGTGGGCACCGCCCGGGAGAAGACCGGCGTCCTGTCGTTCGTCGTCGACGGGGTCCACCCGCACGACATCGGCACCATCCTGGACCGCGAGGGGATTGCCATCCGCGCGGGGCACCACTGCGCGCAGCCGCTGATGGATCGCTTCGGCGTGCCGGCGACCGCGCGCGCCTCGTTCGCCCTGTACAACACGCGGGAGGAGGTCGACGCACTCGCCGCGGGGGTCCGCCGGGTCCTGGAGGTGTTCCGGTGAACGCGCCGGACCTGGGGGATCTCTACCAGGAGGTCATCCTCGACCACAACCGGCAGCCGCGCAATTTCGGGACGCTGCCCGGGGCGAACCGCGTGGCGGAGGGGTTCAATCCGCTGTGCGGCGACCGCGTGACGGTGGAACTTCGAATGGAGGACGGCATCCTGAAGGACGTCCGCTTTCAGGGATCGGGCTGCGCCATCTCCAAGGCGTCCGCGTCGATGATGACGGAGAGCATGAAGGGCAGGACGCGCGCCGAGGCCGAGGCGCTGTTCCAGCAGTTCCACCGCCTGCTGACGGGGGAGCCGGCGGCGCCGGACGAGGCGGCGCTGGGAAAGCTCGTGGTGTTCTCGGGAGTCAAGGAGTTTCCCGTGCGGGTCAAGTGCGCGACGCTCGCTTGGCACACGTTGCGGTCCGCCCTCGAAAACGGGCGCGGGATCGCGACCACGGAGTGAGCGGGCGCCGCGAGGAAGGAGTCGACCGGTCATGAGCGAAGCCGAGAAGGGCACGGACGTCCCCCTGGACGGCCTCAAGCCGCCCGAGGAGATCCGCCAACGAGTCATCGAGGCCCTGCAGACCTGCTTCGATCCCGAGATCCCCGTCAATATCTACGAGCTCGGGCTGGTCTACGGCATCGACGTGGACGAGGGGAAGGGGGAGGTGAAGCTCCAGATGACCCTGACGTCCCCGGCCTGCCCGGTGGCGGGATCGCTGCCGCCCGAGGTCGAGGCCAAGATCCGCGCCATCCCCGGCGTCAACCAGGCCAGGGTCGACGTCGTCTGGGATCCCCCGTGGACTCCCGAGAAGATGTCCGAGGCGGCGAAGCTCACGCTCGGGATGCTCTAGAAGCGCGGCCGGATACCCGGACAGGCTCCTAAGAGCCGGTCCGACGGAGAGTCGGCTCGGTCCTGCCGGCCAGACGATCCGCGACGAAGTTGTCGAAGATGTGCACCATCCACTCGAGGGAGCTCAGGCGCCCCTTGGTGTACCCGCCCGACTGCGTTCCCTTGTAGGCCAGCTCGCACACCTTCCAGTCCTGCCGGTTGGTCAGATCCCAGAAGTCCACGGCGTCGGACGGGTCGAAGCCCGGCTTCGCGACCTCGTCCCGGTCGAACAGGAACTCGCAGACGATCTCGCTCCGCCCCGTCCCGTCCGGCCAGATGGTATGGGTCATCACATAGTCCGGGTGCAGGCTCAGGAGCATGTTCGGATAGACGATGTAATAGTGGATCCGCCGGTGATCCTCGGGGGTGATCCCCTTGAACGGCGGCCGGTTGCTCTTGCCGGAGAGCGACATGGTCTGGTACTCGTCCTTGCGCAGGTCCATCCAGCCCCCGACGGTGGCCTGGTTGACCAGGTCGGTCTCGCCGCTGGTGTAGTGCGAGACCTTGTTCAGCTCGGGGTGGATCAGGGCGCAGTGGTAGCACTCCGAGTAGTTCTCGGCCAGCATCTTCCAGTTCGTGGCGACCGTGTAGTCGATCCGCTTGCCGCGGCGCAGCCCGCCCATGCCGTAGCGCGCGAACTTGGTCCCCATGTCGCCCAGGAACTCCATCAGGCCGGGCCCCTCGTTCGAGAAGTTGATGAACAGGAAGCCGTCCCAGCGCTCGAGCCGCACGCGATTCAGGCCGAATTTCGCCTTGTCGAAATCGCGGGCGTCCTCCATGTGCGGCGCCACGCGCAGCGCGCCGTCAAGGCCGTACGTCCAGGCGTGGTACGGGCACTGCACGTGCTTCAGTCCGGATCCCGAGGGCTCCGAGAGCAGGCGCGAGCCGCGGTGCCGGCAGACGTTGTGGAAGGCGTTGACGGCGCCGCCCGCGTCGCGCACCACGACGACGCTCTCGTCGCCGACCGTGCGGGTCAGGTAGTCCCCCGGCTTCCCGATGTCCTCCTCGCGCCCGACGCACAGCCACATCCTGGAGAACATGGCCTGCAGCTCCAGCGCGTAGATGGCCGGGTCGTGGTAGAAGCGGGCGGGGAGGGTGGAGGCCTCCTGGAGCGGCCGGCGGACGGAGGCGAGCTCGCGCTCGACCTCGGCGGGACTCAACGGCACCGGGCCGGCGGCCCACACCTGCGCCGCGCCACCACGAATCGTGTCCGTGCCAGGGGTCCTGCTGTCGAGAGCGTTGGCCATGGGAGCCTCCTGTGCCTGCGAGAGGACGAAAGTATACCGGCGCCGCGCGCCCCGCGCAAGATAAATGAAACGGTAGCGCGCATAGTGAAACCCTCTCCTCGCCGTCCTCGCGGCCCCGCCGCGTATACTGCGCGGGATGTTCTCGCGCCGCCTGCAGTGGCCGTACCCGGCGAACCGCCTGTCGCGCATCCTCGAAGAGAAGCGGGCGCGCCGCGCGGCCGTCCTCGACCTCACCGAGTCCAATCCCACCCGCGTCGGGCTCGGCTACCCGGAGGAGGCGATCGCGGAGGCGCTCCGCGACGCCGCCGCTCCCGGCTACGACCCGGAGCCGCGAGGCCTCGAGGAGGCGCGCGCCGCGATCGCGGCGTGGCACGCGGCGCAGCGCGGGCTGCCGGTCGATCCGGGCCGCATCGTCCTGACGGCGGGCACCAGCGAGGCGTATTCGTATCTCTTCAAGCTCCTGGCCGATCCCGGCGACTCCGTCCTCGTGCCGCGCCCCAGCTACCCGCTGTTCGATTACCTCGCGGCGCTCGACGGCGTGCGGGTGGCGGCGTACCCGCTGCAGCACGACGCCGATCGCTGGTCGCTCGATTTCGAGGCCCTCGAACGGTGCGGCACGAGCGGAGGTCCGCCCCCCCGGGCCATCGTCCTGGTGAACCCGAACAACCCGACCGGCTCGGCGCTGCGCGAATCGGAGCGGGTCCAACTTCAGGAGTGGGCCGGGCGTTCCGGCCGCGCCATCATCTCGGACGAGGTGTTCCTCGATTTCCTGGACGAGCCGGACGGTGGCCGGGGCGCGGCGTCGGGTGGTCGCATCGTGTCCATCCTCCCCGCGGACGGCGGCGCGGGCCGGGACCGGCCGCTCCAGTTCGCGCTCGGCGGACTGTCGAAATCGTGCGGGCTGCCGCAGATGAAGCTCGGGTGGATCGTGGTGGACGGACCCGACGCCACGGTCGGTGAGGCCCTCGAGCGTCTCGACCTGATCGCCGACACCTACCTGTCGGTCGGCACGCCGGTGCAGCGGGCCGCGGCGCGGCTCCTCCAGATCGGCGAGTCGATCCGGGCCCTCATCCAGGCCCGGCTCCGCCTGAACCTCGGGGCGCTGCGTGCTGCGGTCGCCGCGGTTCCGTCATGCCGGCTTCTGGGGCGGGACGGCGGCTGGTACGCGGTCGTCCAGATACCGGCGGTCGTTCCGGAGGAGGAACGGGTCGTCGCCCTCCTGGCGGAGGACGACTTGCTGGTGCACCCGGGCTTCTTCTTCGACTTTCCGAGGGAGGCGTACCTGGTGCTGAGCCTTCTCCCCGAACCGGAAGCGTTCCGGGAGGCGGTCCGTCGCATCCTCGCCCGCGTCGAGGGCTGAACCGGGGAGCCTGAAAAATGAAGGGCCGCCCGGGCGGGCGGCCCTTCCCCCCATTCAGCCGGATCCTTCTGAACGGCGCCTCAGTTCGAGGCGCAGCTCAGGAGCGAGCCGGCGTCGGCACAGATTCTCGAAAACGCCGTGCCCGAGTTCAGGCACGGATTGCTGCTCACGCCGCCGTAGTGGTGCAGCGCGATGGCGTGGGAGGTGTTCGGATCGGTGATCGCCGAGCCGGACGAGCCCCCCTCGCTGTCGCAGGCGTAGCCGGTCTGGCTGCCGGTGGCCGACTGGCCGTACGTCGCGTTGATGGTGTTGACATGGCAGCTCGTCGTGTGCGCCGAGTCCTCCCAGTAGCCGATCTTTTTCTGGTTGCCGCCGCCGTGCTGGATGAACCAGATCAGATCGTTGATGGCGACACTCTTGGTCGTCCCCTGGATCTCGCCCCAGGTCGCTTCGGGGTTCCCCTGCAGGGTCAGGAGGGTGTAGTCGAGCCCCCCCTTGTTCCCCCGCCTCTTCTCTGTGTTCGTCTTGAGGAACGTGCCGCCTGCATAGTCGGTGGTCGGGGCGTCCGTATTGCCGGTGCAGGTGGTCTTCTGGTAGTTGAACTTGGCCTGCAGCGAGGACGTTTCGGTCTGGGTGCTGATGCAGTGATTGTTGGTGATCAGCGTGCTCGAATTGGATCCGGCGATCAATTCGCCCGTGCAGAGGAACATGGAGCCACCGCTGGCGAACAGCAGACGGGCCGTCGGGTTCGCGGCCGCGCTGGCCTCCGGGTGGCAGGCGATGTTCTCGCGGCCGTCCGTGCCGCACACCACCTCCGGGATCGGGCCGTTCTTCGGTCCCAGCCCGACCGTGCCGTGGCCGACGGCGTCAATCTCGTAGCCGTGGCCGGCGCCGCGGCCGCCGTGGATCCTGACCACCGCCGTGTCGCCGTCGACGGCGAACGCCCAGATGGCGCCGTCGTTGTGCGGTCCGCGGCCGGTATAGGTCCAGGTCTGCAGGCTGTCCGGGCTCGAAACCGTCAGGTAGTCCCCCGGAGCGAGGTTCACGTTCTTGAAGTGCACGCGGACGAACTCGGCGCCCGGGGAGATCACGGTGTCGGTCCAGACGACGGGGCGGGCTTCCGTTCCAAGCGGGTACGGATGGGGCGTCTCGGCGCGATACGGCCGCACCTCTCCGACCTTGAGCTTCCCTTGCGCGAACCCCTGGGCGCCGGACAAAAGGACCAGGACTGCGACCACGACGGCACAGCGGAAGAGCAGGCGGCTCATGCACCCTCCCAACGCTGGGGGGCCTCGCCATGCCGCTCGCACCACGCTCGCACCACGGCGGGACCGACGCAGACTCGCGGGATCCGGAGCGCACGGACCACGCCGCCCGGAACCCGGATACGCTTCCCTGATGTTGTTATGACCGACGCAATGACAGTACGGCAGCGTTCTTATACGACCACCACCCGGACCCTGTCAAGGAGAACTAGAGGCACTTGCTGGTCTGGCAGCCGCCGCCCGACAAGGTGCAATAGAAGCCGTGATCGGAACGGCAACCCTTCTTGCCGCCACAGGAGTCGTTCGGACAGTTGATCGGGACGGCGTACGCCGCGCCGACCGAGACGGTCGACAGCGCGGAGGCGTACGGGTTGCCGGCCGGCTGGGGCGCCACGAGCGCCACCTGGACAAGGGCGACGACGGCGATCAGGGCCACGAACCTCAGAGCGAATCGCAGGGCCTTGCGCATCGCGGGCCTCCTTCGTGGGTTACTCGAAGTAGTCATGCTTCACCTTCGGGAGGCGCTCATTATAGACGAAATGGTCGGAATGATCGGGGGTGTGGCATTCGAGACAGACCGAGGCCGGCACGGCGCGGCGGATGTTCGTGGTCGCGGGGGCGGTGGCATGCTCCCCCCCGGGACCGTGGCAGACCTCGCACTGCACGTTGGCCAGCGCTTCGGTGGGGGCTCCCAGGCGGTATCCGTGAGGAGTGCCGAACCCGACGACGTGGCAGGCGACGCACTTGGGCTGGAAATGGCGGTGCCGATCGAGGAGCGTCTTGAAGGCCGAGGCGTGCGGCGTCCGCCGCCACTGCGCCATCTCCGGAGCGTGGCACTCGGCGCAGGCGGCGGCGCCGACGTAGGTCCCGTTCAGCCGCGCCGGGTCTCCGGCGAATAGGGGCGGCACGGACTCCTGTGCGGCGGCCTCCTTCCCGACCCGGTCGTAGAAGAGGTCCAGGGCCCGGCGCACCCGCGGGTCGTCCGGGGTGTCCTCGTAGAGCCAATGGTCCTCGAACTCGGCCGCGGCGATCCGCCCCTGCGCGTCCAGGCCGAGGCGCACGCTCACGAGACCGTACCGCGAGAGGCTCGAATACGCCACGAGCGTCCGGCCGATGAACCCCGGCCCGTCCTCCTGATGGACGTGGTCGGAGCGGTCCTCCTGCCGGGCCAGCGCCTGGTTGTCGCTCGAGACGATGGCGTCGAGTCCGGCGACGGTGGCGGCGGCGCGGCGCGCCGTGTAGGGGGAGAGTCGCCCGAGGGCGACGACCAGATCGGCCTTTCCCCTGAGCGCCTTGGTCTCGCGGGCGAGCGTCTCGATCGGATCCGCGAACGTCAGGGCGCGGGAGTTCTCCTCGAACAGCCCCGGCGCCGCCTTGCCCGCGGGCGGCTCGAAGATGCCGATCAATCCCAGGCGAATCCCTCCCGAACGCAGGACGAGCGACCCCGGGGCGATGGGCCGGCCGTCCCGCAGGATGTTCGCGGCGAGGTAGGGGGTCTTGAGGAGGCGTGTCTGCTCACGGAAGTAATCGAGCCCGAGCGTCAGCTCGGTGGTGCCGATGGCGGACGCCTGGTACCCCATCATGTCGAGAGTCTTCAAGTAGAGGGCCTGCTCCTGCCGCGCCAGGTAGTCGAGCTCGATCTGCTTCTCCGGGCGGATGAAGGCCCCTCCGGCGTCGACCAGGAGCGCCCCGGGCTGCCCGGCCCGCAGCCGCGCCAGAGCCGTGGCCCGGCGCGCCACGCCCCCCGACTGGTTGGCTTTGCAGCCGCAATTCTCGAGATACCCCTGCGTGTCTCCGGTCAGGAGCAGGGTGAGGCGGCGCACCACCGGCCCCGCGGCCGGGGACGGCCTTTCACGCGGAAGATCGAGCGTGTACGTCCGCGCCAGGGGGATCATCTCCCTGCCCTGCACGTAACGCGTCCTGAATTCTTCCTTGAAGCCCGGGCGCACCTCGGGAACGGCCGGCCAGAAGGAGGAGGATCCAGTCGTCCCGAAGACGCGACCGACGACGGCGTCGAGGCTCTCCGCTCCCTGGGTGGCCGACCGCAGCTCGCGATCCAGATGCAGGAGGGCGAACGGGGCCCGACTCTCGGTCTCGACCCGATGCGGGCCCGGCGTGGAGTAAATCGTCTCGAGGTCCGGCTCGATGTGCTGGACCCCGAGAGACACCATGTAGGAGATCGCCAGGCTGCGGGCGATCTCCTCCTCGGGCACCAGCCCGGCCGCGGCCGCCGCCCTCCAGGAATACAGGTTCTCGACCCCGTCCACCAGCCAGAACTCCTCGCTGCGGCTCAACTCGGTCCGGTACGGCGCGTGGCGCACGTAGGCGTCGATCAGGGAGGCGGAGAGATCGCGCAGCCGCTGCGCGGTCAGGGGCGCCAGCGTCCCGCCCTGCCCGGTGGCCCATCCTTCGCCGGCGATCGCGTCGCCGCTCGGGGACCTGGGGAGGATGACGATCCGATACGCCGGCCCCAGGTCCCGATGGAACAGGCCGTGGAGATACCGCACCGCAATCTCGATCGACGCCGCGATCGCGGCCTGCTCGCCGGTGGGAATCGCCGACTCGAAGTCCAGGCTGACGCGGGTGGCCCCGGCGTCGAACGTGCGCTCGCGGAACCGGCCCAGGCCGATGGCGGCCGATACCAGGTGCTCGGCGGCGTAGGCGCCGTCCACGCCGGGGCGCCAGGCGTCTCCGTCCTGCCTGAACGGGACGACCGCGGTCCAGCCGGCGGGCCAATCGACGAAGCGCACGGTGATGTCCCGGAGCGACTCCGCCCGGTCGGGCAGGAGGAAGACACCGCGGCCGACGACGAACCCGAACTCGTTCCCGAGATAGCCGTACGATCGGCCGGTGAATCCCATGTGGGCGTCTCCCTCGCGGCTGCCGGGCTCGACCGTGTACCGGACGGAGATCGACGGGGGGAGTGGCCCCCGCAGGATGAAGCGCGGCAGATCGAGGGTCCGCCTGTCGAGGCGGGCCGTCTCGGTCCCGGCAAGGACGGGCAGGGCGGTCCCGTCCTCCGCGGTCGCGGTCAGGTCGGCGACCTTCATCACGTTCATCGCGGCGAACCCGCGCAGGTCGATCCCTCCCCGCGGCACCCCGCGCATGTCCATCTTGACGGCCAGTCGATCGGGGGGCCCGCCTCCGGAGGACGGCGACACGGTGAACGCGACGGCCGGGGCGCGCCGGCACGCTCCGGTCATCAAGGGCGGCAGGCAGAGCGCGACCAGAGGCAGCAGAACGAACGGGGTTCCGGCGCACCCGTGCGACATGCCGTGTTATCCCCCGCGGGCCGCGCTCCTGTCAACGCTTCCCATAGTGGCGCCGAGAGTGTGGTAGAGCGAAACGTCCGCGGGCAGGATCTGTCCTGGCGCAAGAGTTCACCCGCGAACGGGGCGATGGCCATACTCGGGCGCGGCTCCAGGTTCCAGTGTAAGTTCGATTCTGGCCCGCATCTTGATAGATGCCGGTCATGGACCGCGCCGTCATCGTCGAGTTGGTGCGCCCGGGATCCTTCCTCCCCGCCTTCTGCCCGTGGCCGGAGTGCGCTGAGCACCGGCGACGTACCGGGGTCTTGCGCCATCTTCCCCACGGCTCCTACCGGCGGCGATGCGACGGTCGGGTCGTGCCCCGGTTCCGCTGCCTCTGGTGCGGTCGCACCTTCTCCCAGCAGAGCTTCGCG
>DASYUH010000070.1 GCA_036001465.1 Candidatus Polarisedimenticolia bacterium | reverse complement strand
AACGCGCCGTGGACCGACCAGTACTCCCTGGCCCGTCCGGCCGCTTCCGGCGAAATTCACGACCTGCGCAACCCGCAGGAAGGGTTCCACCTCAACTCCGATCCGAACCAGGACCGGAACTTCGCCGACTCGACCCTGTACGTGGGGAACTGGCAGGTGACGGTGAAGCGCGGAGCGGGCGGTTCGACCCCCGGCTCGATCACCAGCGGCGGCCCGAACGAGGACCTGGATCCAGACGGCGCCGGCCCGCTCCTTCCGAACCGTCGTCTGGACGCCGGTGAGGACACGAACGGCAACGGCCTCCTGGACCTGGGCGGCCAGACGTACGCCCTCGTCGTGGCGGGGCCGGTGGTTCTCGCCGAGGCGGCGCCGGCGCGCGGTCCGTCGTCGTTCCCGGCCAGCAGCATCTCGCTCGACAAGATCCGCTACGTCTGCTCCGACTCGGCGGTGGCGTCGATCTTCGACTCCACCCCCGGCGCCGGGGCCGCGCGCTCCGCAGGCGCCACGACGTTTTCGGTCAGGAACGCCGCCGGCGCGACGGTGGACTCGGAAGGGGGCATCTCGTTCTCCGCAGGAGCGGCCACGGGGGTCACGACCTCTGCCGGCGTTCCGGTCCGTCTCGGATCCGCTCCCGTCCCGAACAACGGCATCCTGGAAGCGGACACAGGCCAGTTCGTGTACGCCACGTACGCCCCCCCCGGGCAGGCGCCCGTGTCCGCCGGCGGCCAGGTGAACTGCTCGCCGAACTTCATCCCCGCGTTCTTCTCGATCCTCGGCGACAACGCCACCGGCGAGCAGTTCTCGATCGGCAACGGCTGCGACAACGACGAATTCCTCGACGCCGGAGAGGTCGTGACCTACGGCGTGGCCCTCAGCAACCGCGGCCGCGGCCTCGTCGGCGGCGACGACTACGCGGACGTGATCGCCACGCTGACCCCCTCGGGGCCCGGCGCGGCCGCCATCCGGGTTCTCGATTCGCCCCGGAACATCGGGCGCATCCCGGCCGGCGCCACGAACGGCGTCTTCTTCCACGTCTTCGTCGATTCCGCGGCGGCCAACGCCCTCCCCACTCTGAATCGCCAGGTCACATTGACCCTGACCCTCGACTCGCTCAGCAGCGGGCAGCACCTGCACCGCCAGTCGTACGGCTTCACGCACGTCATCAACGCCGACCGCGAGACCCGGCACTATTCGACCGATTTCCCCGCGGGGGGGCGCCAGGTGCGCGACCTGAACCGCAGCCTGGTCATCGACCGGCCCGACGTGGTCGACCCGTTCAAGCTGTTCGTGCTTCCGGACGAGGACGTGACCTTCTCGAGCATGTTCGTCGCCGGCACGACCATCGGCGGCACGCCGACGGTCACGAACACTCTCGGCGAGGACCTGAACAACAACGGCCTCCTGGACGCGTCCGAGGAGGACATCATCCCCAACGGCATCCTGGACCGCGGCATCCTGCTCGCGGGGTCCGGTCCGTCGAGCGGCGACAAGGTTCCCTGGAGGTTCGACAGCAACAACGGAGGCTGGATGCCGATCCGCCATCCGGGGAGCACCGCGTTCAACATCTCCGCCAACCCGATGTGGGAGTACAAGACCTCCGGGCTCTGCGGCTTCCAGACGAGCCAGGGGGGCGTGTACGGCATGTGGCACACGGGGGACGGCAACGCCGCCACACCGGCCCCTGGCGCCATCGCGTGCGACAACCACGCGATCCCGAACAATGGCGCGACCGAGCAGCGGATCGAGCTGACGTTCGACGTGCTGCATTCACCGATTATCGCCAAGGTCAACCAGAACAACGACGCCCGCGGGTTCGCCTACGGCGTGGAGTTCCAGCGCTTCGGGGCCAACCTGAACCTGCAGGTGGTCAACGCGGCCTACTTCGGCGGTGGGATCAACATCGACAACAACCTCGACCTGGACACGGTCAACTGCCTGCTCTGCCAGCAGCTCGACACGTACTACACGCGCAAATTCGGCGGCTGGCCGTACAACGTGATCGCCCTGTCGGGCCACGAGCAGTACTTCCCCAACGGCGAGGGGATCGACCCACGGAGCACCAATCCGCATCAGAGGACCTTCGGCCCGCTGGTCGATGCGAACGGCGGCACGCCGTTCGACGGTGGGGGCGAGAGTGGCTTCACCGGGTACACCCAGAACACGAACCCGGACAGCGCGTCGCCGATCCCGCAGGCGCCCCCCGACTATCTGAAGCTCCCGCTCCCCGGCGCGGCGGTCCCCGGCGTCTGCACAGGGGGCCCGACCCCGGGCGCTCCGTGCCAGGTGCATGCCGACTGCGGCTCCGGCGCCGCCTGCACCCTGGAGTCAATCACCACGGCCGGACCGGTGCGCAACTTCGACTTCACCCTGGTCGGCTACGAGGGGGGGTTCGGCTCCGAGAACCTCGCCGGCCTGGCCGCTCCCGAGAACTCCTACTTCTGGACCGGCCCCGGCAAGACCGGCGGGAACCGCTGGGGGATCGGCATCGGGTTCTACTCCATCGAGAGCATCGACCGCATTGCCGACTACGGCTTCGGGGTGGACGACGTCGTCTTCGAGTGGGACGAGTTCCATCCGCTGGACGAAAGCTCCTTCGTGCCGGCGCACACGCCCGCCTGCTACCGGTTCAACACGCCGGGGACCCCTGCCGGCGGCCAGTGCGCCAGCATCACGGCCGACCGCACCGACCTCTACGAGTGCGACGAGGCGGTCGAGATCACGGTGGTCGATTCCAAGCTGGCTCCGGGAACGCCGAGTGTCGAGGTCATGATCGTGACCGACAGCGAATCGATCCCCCTCACGACGGCTCGCTTCTCGGTCCTGACCCCGAACGCCAAGCGCTACACCCTGGCCGCTGTGCCGGGGCAGGCCGGCCTGTTCCGCGGCAGCGTCCTCTTCTCGACTTCCACCAACAATCCGGCCAACGTGTTCACCAACCCGGGGACGGACGGCCAGTTCATCGTCTACTACATCGACCCGGGGTGCGACGGCGACCGCGACGGTGTGGCGGGGGAGAGCCTGTTCGACAACCCGGACGGGGACGGCGTGAACGCGCCGGTCGACAACTGCCCGTTCACCTTCAATCAGTTCCAGGAGGACGCGGACGGCGACGGCGTCGGCGACCCGTGCGACACCTGCGTCACGATCGCCAACGTCTCGCAGGCCGATTCGGATCAGGACGGAACCGGCGACGCGTGCGAGCTGGACGATCTGGACGGCGACGGGGTGGCCAACCTGGCCGATAACTGCCCCGACGTCTACAACCTCGCAAGATTCTCCAACTCCACCGGCGCATACGGCCAGCAGGGGCGCTGCATCTATACTCCCGCCGCCCCGATCACCCCCTGCCTGACGAACGTGGAGTGCACCGGCGGGACCGGCGGCGTCTGCGATCTGACCCGGGGCTTCGCCTGCGGCAGCAGCAGTCTGGACACCGAACACGACGGCCTGGCGGACGGCAGCGACAACTGCGTCCTGGCGACGAATGCCGACCAGCAGGACTCGGATGGCGACGGCATCGGTGACTCCTGCGACGGCGACTGCGCCGATGTGGCCGTCATCGGGATCTGCAGCAACGATCCATCGATCGCCTGCACCAGCCTCCCGGGTACAAGCGATCCGGCCTGCCCCGCGGGCGGCGTCTGCCAGACTGCGGTGCGCCACGCTGTTTGGGAGTCCTGCTCGAACGCCAACGACGATGCCGACATCGACGGGGTGGGAGATGTCCTGGACAACTGCCCCGGGATTCGAAATCCTCCCACGGTTCCCGGTCCGATCGTCCAGAGAGACAGCGACCGCGACGGCCTCGGGGACGCCTGCGATCCGGCCGGCTCGATGGACGACGATGACAACGGGATCCCGGACGACCTCGTGACGTTCCGGGGTTCGATCAAGTGCAGTCGAGTGCCTCTGGCGCGTTACTCTGTCCTGGCGATCGATTACCTGGACATCGACGGCGACCACGACATCTTCCCCGACACCGGCGAGACCGGACGGGTCAGGGTGCAGATCCAGAACACCGGCCCGGCCCTGACGGACGCCCGGTTCTCCCTCGTGTCGAGCGACCCGGACGTCGCCTGCATCCTCCAGCCGACCCTGTCCCTTTCGAGTTTCGCCGCGGGGGCGGTGGTGACACTCGGCAGCCTCGATCCGCTCCAGCCCGGGTTCACCTTCAAGGCGAGCGACACGCTGCAGACGACTTCTGCATTGCAGCCGACGGTCGATCTCTGCCTGTCCGTGGTCGCCAACGAGAGCCTCGGGACGACAGCGCCGGTCTGCTTCAGGCTGCTGGCCGACCTCGACTTTCCGGCCGGACCTCAGGTGTTTGTCGCCGGACCGGACGGGATCGCCGGGACGGCCGACGACGGGACGATCCTCGAGACCTTCGACGCCGACCGGGACGGGGACGGTCTCTTCACCGTGAACGACACCTTCCGTCGCACCGACGCCGGAACGGGGGTGATCGAGCACGGCGCCTATCTGCGCGGGAGCGCCGACGGCAGCGCGATGGGGACCGTCGCCGGAATCGCGTGCGGCGGCTTCGTGACGCCGGCGCAGGGGAACGCGGGGTGCATCCTGGACCCGGACTACCCGATGGACTGGCACCTGCACTGCCCGCCGGGCGCGACGAACTGTCCCAACGCTGAGAGCGGTGCCTGCGTCAGCGGCTGCTTCTACCAGACGCCGGCGAACGGCCGAAAGGCGCTGAGCGTGCCGAACTCCCTGCATATGGGGGCGCACTTTCTCCTGTCGGACACGTATGGGGACACGACCCATCTCCGCGCGCTGCAGGCGTTCGTCTCGGCGCCGATCAACCTGGCGTTGTTCCCCCGAGCGGGGGATCTCGAATTGTCGATGTTCCACATCGCCGATCTCATGTCCCAGGCTCAGACCGGCTTCGGCGGGAACCTGTGCATTGACTGTGCCGACGTTCAGGTTCAGGTCGACGCCGACCCCGATCCCGCCGTGGACGACTGGGGACCGTGGGACAAGCTCGTGCCGTTCCAGAACGTCTACGATCAGACTCAGGGCTCCTGGAGCCAGTTCGCGCCGGTCGGGCGCTACTGCCGGTTCACCCCCACCGACACCGGCTCGGCGCCGCCCGCGCCGCGCGGCATCCACGAGACGATGTGCTGGCCGCAGGGAGGCTGGGCCTTCTGCGGCACCACGAACGGCACGACCCCCGCGACGACCGGCCGGTGCTTCGGCGGCGTCGTGGATCCGTCCGGTGTCGGCGTCTGGGTGCAGACCAAGTTCAACCTGGCCGGATTCCTGGGACAGCGTATCCGCGTCCGCTGGATCGGCAGCTCCTGGATGTTCGACGACACCGCCGGGTCGTACTACGAAGTGGGTGGCAACTGGGCGAACAATCAGAGCGACGACGGCTGGTGGCTCGACAACATCAAGCTCACAGGCGCCGTCGAGAGCCAGCAGTCGCTGTTGCCGGATCTGGCCCCGCCTCCCGGCACCGGCTGCACGGCCGAGTGCAATCCCGCGCAGGGGGACCATGGGACAAGTGTCGTGGCCAGGGTGACCGACCTGGCGGGAAATCTCATCGACGGGCTGGCCACCGTCGCCGTGGCCGGCCAGCCGATCCGGGTGAGCGCGGCCGCGTCGACGCTGCCGGGCGGCTGTCCCCAGGGGTTGCAGGAGTTCCGGTTCTTCCGGGACGGTGCCCTGGCGCAGGACTGGAGCGCGAAGTTCTTCTTCCTCGAGGCGCCGGAGCGCCAGGTGTCCTACCGGGTCCTGATGCGCTGCAGCTCCGACCATGACTGCACGAGCCAGACCGGCGCCTCGTTCGATCTGCCGGTCTACTCCGGGGACGGAGCGGAGGTGACGCTCGGGGTGAAGGCGGCCGTGGGGCTCATCGACGCCTCGCTCGGGCTCCTCTACGATCGGGCGGCGGGGGCGACGACCCTCAACTGGTCCGGCCCGCTGCAAGCGGCTGACGTCTACCGCGGGGCGATCGGCGGCGGTCTCTCGAGGGGCGAGCTGATCGCGGGGGGCCGGAAATTCTGGCAGCTCGCAGGCGCGGAGTGCTTCCTTTCCGACTCTTCGGGAACGGCGGCGCCCGGGGGAGGCTGGAACGGCACGAGCGGCCCGCTCGGCCAGGCCGGCGACCCGGACCCGGCCGCGGGCTTCGCCACGTTCTATCTGGTGGCGCCGCAACGCCCCGCGCTCCCCAGC
>DASYUH010000069.1 GCA_036001465.1 Candidatus Polarisedimenticolia bacterium | reverse complement strand
CCGCGCTCCCCAGCCCCGCCGCCCTCGGCTGCGCGGCCCCCGGGCTGTGCAGCGTGGGAGCCTGCGAGGTCGGCGGAGGGGCCTGCCTCGAGTCGGGCGGTGCGTGCGGTGAGTGCCTGCGCGTCGCCTGCAACACGGCGGTGCAGACGGCGGGCGCACAGCCGGCCTGCCCGGGCGGCGGCACGTGTCTGGACGCCGACGCGATCTCCGCGGCGGACTGCCCGCCGCGCGGCGATCCGCGCAAGGTGGTCAGGCAGGTGGAGGTCTCGGGACTCTGCCCGTAGAGAACGCGCCCGACGGCTGGGCTCCGCCGCATGCGGTCGCCGGAACCTGTCGCCGGAATCGGGTTGACAGGCCCTCATAACCGTCGTATTTTCAAGCACTCGCCGCCGCTGCTTCACATCTGAGGAGGACACCGTGAGACACCCTGCCGACGGGTCCCCCCGACACGCATACCTGCGCGCAATCGCTCTCGTCGTTCCCATTGGCGCATTGGCCGTCGTGGGGATGTCCCTCCTCGCGGCCCCCTCCGACGTGGACGAGGAGGAGGCCTTCATCGCCAAGCTGATGGAGATGGACGCGAAGAAGATGGCCGGCGTCCAGCTGCCCCCCGCAACGCTCCGGCCCGCCGGATTCGCGGTCTTCGGGGAGGACTTCAAGACCCCCCGGCGTGTACATGGCGATCCCGGGGGACTGCTGCGCACCAACATCGCGGACATCGACCTGAAGGACACCGAGGCTGCGCTCCGCGGCCTGCCGGCCGATCTCAGGTTCGCGGATAACGAGGTCACCCGCCTCGGCGCCAGGGGTCATCTGGCCCAGGGACTCAATTACCTCATGCTGCGCCCCGAGGCGATCGCGGCGAAAGGACTGGACGCGGTCCTCGACGGCATCCGGGGGGACGTCGAGTCGATCGTCGACTATCGAGCGAACTCGACGCTCCTCGCCTACGTCGAGGCGGCGCAGATCGGAAGGGTGCGGCAGAACCCGGACGTGGCGTTCTTCTACGCCATGCAGCCGGCGGACAAGATCGACCTGCAGGCCGGCAGGCGTCCCCTGATCAATCGAGAGAGAGCGCTCGACCCGACCTTCCTTCTAGAAGTGGCGATGGTGAGCGGCAGCGGCGCTGCCGCGAAGGACCGTCTCGCGAAGATCCCCGGCGTCGTCGACGTCGTCGACTACGGTCTGGATGGCTCCTCCTACCTGGTCCGGGCGGACCACAAGGCGCTCGGAAGGATTGCCCGCATTCCGGAGGTCTTGCACGTCCAGGAGTCGCTGGAGCTGATGCAGCTGAACTCCAGGGTCCCGGTGATGGTCCAGGCCGGTTCGGCAGAGGACCCCCACTTCATCCGGCCGTTCGATGACGCGGGAGTGGACGGCGGCGGCCTCGACACGAACGGCGACGGGCAGAGGGTGAACGACGGGACGGACATGGTGCCGCCGCAGCTCGTGGGCGTCATCGACAACGGCATCTCGGCCGACACGCCCAGCTTCTCGCAGACCGCCACGCAGGTTTTCGACCTGACGCACGCCTTCCCGTCGACGAACCACCGCAAGATCCACTCGATCATCGCGGTGCGCGACAACGGCGACGACTGCGACGGGGTGATCGACGGCGCCGGCAGCCATGGCAACATCGTGGCGAGCGCGATTGCCGCCTGGCCGAGCGGAGTCGGCGTCTTCGCGACCCGGTCCGGCATCGGAGGGGGCGGCCAGCCTCGCAACGCCAACCTCGACGGCGTCGCCAAGGGGGCCCGCATCATCGTGAGCGACGTGGCGAATCGGACCCTCTGCACCATCAACTCCCTGATCGAGAAGGGGGGGAACGTCGACCCCGGTCCTCTCAGCGCCCGCCTGGAAGAGCTGATCTGCCCGCGCAGCGGCGGCACGGGCCTCTGCGCCGGCATCGTGGGCGGCGGTATAGAAGCGCACCTGGCGGTCATGCCGTTCGGCGCCCCGGACAACTTCTCGACGGTTCAGTTCCTGGCGAGCAACGGGACCTATCCGCAGCAGGCGGCGGACATCGACAAGTTCCTGTACAACAACCGCGACTTCATGGTGTTCGCCCCGGTCGGCAACAACGGCGGTCTGGCCGGCACGAACCGAGTGGGCCTGATGCTGGTCGTCATCCCCGACCTGTTCAACGGGACCAAGGCCGACGACGACCCGAACTTCCCGCGGCCGATCCAGACGCAGCCCCCTTCGACCGCGAAGAACCTGGTCTCCGTCGGCGGCACCCGGGCCGACGCCGTGACGGTGTTCGGCACGAACGACCAGGAGAACAACACGGTCGGCTTCGAATCGCGCGGCCCGGCGACGCCGGAATCGCTGCGCATGGCCCCCCTCGTCACGGCCCCCGCGACCGATCTGGTGCCGAGCTTCGAGACGGCCTCCATCTCCGCGTTCCGCAGCCGTGACAACAACAACGTGGACCCGGTGGACGCCCAGATCGACGAAGGGAACTTCGGGACATCGTACGCGGCGGCCTACGTCACGGGGGCCGGGGCGATCATCCGCGACTACTTCGCGCAGGGCTTCTACCCGACCGGCGACCGGCAGGCGGCCAACCGCGTTCCGAACGTCTCGGGCGCCCTGGTGAAGGCCGCCATGGTGGCCTCGGCCAAGTTCGGCACACTGATTGGAACGCAGGGGCAGGACGTCAACGAGCGCAACCTCCGCCGCACCCGCGGCATGAACGTCGGCTCGCCGGGTGGAGTGTTCGTCGGCGTCATGGGGAACAGCGAGCAGGGGTACGGCCGGGCGGTCATGAGCCACGTCCTGCCTTTGGCCAACTGGTCGAAGAACTTCGTGACCGGCCCGAACGGCGGCGGGAACGCCGCGTCCACCCCCGAGCATCCGGCCCGGGGTCTTCTGATATGGGACGACATCGCCACCGGCGAGCCGGCGATCGACAACGTGAATACCTCGAAGACCCACACCTTCCGCGTGGGCAGTCCGCGGACAGTGGTCGGAGCGGGCCCGGTGACGTCGTCGCGACTGGCGATCCTGAGGAGCGAGCTGGTCATCGGACTGGCCTGGACCGACATCCCGTCGGCGCCGGGGAGCGGCGGGCCGCTGGTGAACGACCTCGACCTGGTCGTGACCTCGCCGGGTCCGGACAACTGTCTCGCCCCGGGCGATCTGCACCCGGACGGCGTCACCATCTGCCCGACCGGATCCGCTGCAGACAACCTGGCCTACGACGGCAACGTCTACAATGGCGGCCATAACGCCCCGTGGACCGACCAGTGGTCCCTGGCCCGCCCCGCTGCTGCCGCGGAAGTTCACGACAGGCGCAACCCGCAGGAGGGGTTCCATCTCAACTCCGATCCGAACGCGGACCGGAACTTCGCCGACTCGACCCTCTACCTGGGGAACTGGCAGGTGACGGTGAAGCGCGGAGCGGGGGGCTCGACCCCCGGCTCGATCACCATCGGCGGCCCGGACGAGGACTTGGATCCCGACGGCGCCGGCCCGCTCCTTCCGAACCGTCGCCTGGACGCAGGGGAGGACACGAACGCCAACGGGCTCCTGGACCTGGGGGGCCAGACGTACGCCCTCGTCGTGGCGGGGCCGGTGGTCCTGGCCGAGGCGGTGCCGGCGCGCGGCCCATCGTCGTTCCCGGCCAGCAGCATCTCGCTCGACAAGATCCGCTACGTCTGCTCCGACTCGGCCGTGGCGTCGATCTACGACACCACCGACGGCGCCGGAGCCGCACGCTCAACCGCCTCGACAACATTTTCCGTCAGGAACGCCGCCGGCGCGACGGTGGACTCGGAAGGGGGCATCTCCTTCACCACCGGAGCGACCACGGGGGTCACGAACTCTGCCGGCGTTCCGGTCCGTCTCGGATCCGCTCCCGTCCCGAACAACGGCATCCTGGAAGCGGACACCGGCATGTTCGTGTACGCCACGTACGCTCCCCCCGGGCAGGCGCCCGTGTCCGCCGGCGGCCAGGTGAACTGCTCGCCGAACTTCATCCCGGGCTTCTTCGCCATCCTGGGGAACCAGGCGATCGGCGATCAGAACCAGATCAGCAACGGCTGCGACAACGACGAATTCCTCGACGCGGGGGAGGTCGTGACGTACGGCGTGGCCCTCAGCAACCGCGGCCGCGGCCTGGTCGGCGGCGACGACTATGCGGACGTGATCGCCACTTTGACCCCCTCGGGGCCCGGCGCGCCCGCCATCCGGGTTCTCGATTCGCCCCGTAATATCGGGCGCATCCCGGCCGGCGCCACGAACGGCGTCTTCTTCCACGTCTTCGTGGACCCCGCGACGTCCAACGCTCTGACCTTTCCGAACCGCCAGGTCACGATGACCCTGACCCTCGACTCGCTCAGTACCGGCCAGCGCCTGGGCCGGCAGTCGTACGCCTTCCCGCACGTCATCAACGCCGACCGGGAGACCCGGCACTACTCGACCGACTTCCCAGCGGGGGGCCGTGAGCTGCGCGACCTGAACCGCAACCTGGTCATCGACCGGCCCGACGCGGTCGACCCGTTCAAACTGTTCGTGCTTCCGGACGAGGACGTGACCTTTTCGTCCATGTTCGTTCCCGGCACGACCATCGGCGGCACGCCGACGGTCACGAACATCCTCGGCGAGGACCTGAACAACAACGGCCTCCTGGACGCGTCCGAGGCGGACATCATCCCGAACGGCACGCTGGACCGCGGCATCCTGCTCGCGGCCTCCGGGCCGTCGAGCGGCGACGAGGTTCCCTGGAGATTCGACAGCACGGACGGCGGCTGGGTGCCGATCCGCCATCCGGGCAGCACTGCAAACGCCATCTCCGACAATCCGATGTGGGAGTACAAGACCTCCGGGCTGTGCGGTTTCCAGACGAGCCAGGGGGGCGTGTACGGCATGTGGCACACGGATGACGGGGTGGCGGATTCGCCGGGGGCGACAGCGTGCCACAACTTCGCGATCCCGAACAACTCCGCGACCGAGGCCCGCGCCGAGTTGGTGTTTGACATCCTGCATTCGCCGATCATCGCCAAGGTTCACCAGCAGAACGACGCGCGCGGGTTCGCCTACGGAGTCGAGTTCCAGCGTTTCGGGGTCAACCTGAACGACCAGGTGATCAACGCGGCCTACTCCGGCGGCGGAATCAACATCGACAACAACGTCGATGATGATACGGTCAACTGCTTCCTCTGCCAGGTGCTCGACACGTACTACACGCGCCGTGCAGGCGGCTGGTCGTACAACGTGATCTCCATCTCGGGCGGCGACCAGTACTTCTTGAATGGCGAGGGGATCGACCCTGCGAGCACCGATCCTCATCAGCGGACCTTCGGCCCGCTCGTCGATTCGAACGGCGGCACGCCGTTCGACGGGGGCGGCGAAAGTGGTTTCACCGGGTACACCCAGAACACGAACCCGGACAGCGCGTCGCCGATCCCGCAGGCGCCTCCTGACTACCTGAAGCTCCCGTTCCCCGGGGCGGCGGTCCCCGGCGTCTGCACGGGGGGCCCGACCCCGGGCGGTCCGTGCCAGGTGAATGCCGACTGCGGCTCCGGCGGCGGCTGCACGCTGGAGACGAACACCGTCGCCGGTCCGGTCCGCAACTTCGACTGGACGCTGGTCGGATACGAGGGTGGGTTCGCCTCCGAGAACGTCGCCGGGACGGCCGCTCCCGAGAACTCCTTCTTCTGGACCGGCCCCGGGAGGACCGGCGGCAACCGCTGGGAAATCGGCATCGGCTTCTATTCGATCGAGAGCACCGACCTCGCAGGCGATTATGGATTCGGCGTGGACGACGTCGTCTTCGAGTGGGACGAGTTCCATCCGCTGGACGAAAGCTCGTTCGTGCCGGCGCACACGCCGGCCTGCTACCGTTTCAATACGCCGGGGACCCCTGCCGGCGGCCAGTGCGCCAGCATCACCGCCGACCGCACCGACCTGTACGAATGCGACGAGGCGGTCGAGATCACTGTGGTCGATACCAAGCTGGCCCCGGGAATCGCGAGTGTTGAGGTCATGATCGTGACCGACAGCGAATCGATCCCGCTCACGACGGCTCGTTTCTCGGTCCTGACCCCGAACGCCAAGCGCTACGTGCTCCCGGCGGTGCCGGGGCAGGCCGGCCTGTTCCGCGGCAGCGTCCCCTTCTCGACTTCGACCAACAACCCGACCAACGTGTTCACCAATCCGGGGACGGACGGCCAGTTCATCGTCTACTACGTCGACCCGTCGTGCGACGGGGACCGCGACGGTCTGTCGGGAGAGAGCCTGTTCGACAATCTGGACGGCGACGGCGTGAACGCGCCGGCCGACAACTGCCCGTTCACCTTCAATCAGCTCCAGGAGGACGCGGACGGCGACGGCGTCGGCGACCCGTGCGACAACTGCGTCGCGATCGCCAACGTCACGCAGGTCGATTCGGATCAGGACGGAACCGGCGACGCGTGCGAGATGGACGATCTGGACGGCGACGGGGTGGCCAACCAGGCCGATAACTGCCCTGACGTCTACAACCTCCCAACGTTCTCCACCTACACATACGGCCAGCAGGGGCGCTGCATCTACACCCCCCCCGCCCCGATCACCCCCTGCCTGACGAGCGTGGAGTGCACCGGCGGGACCGGCGGCGTCTGCGACCTGACCCGGGGCTTCGCGTGCAGCAGCACCACTCTGGATACCGACCACGACGGCCTGGCGGACGGCAGCGACAACTGCGTCCTGGCGACGAATGCCGACCAGCAGGACTCGGACGGCGACGGCATCGGTGACGCCTGCGACGGCGACTGCGCCGATGCGGCCGTCATCGGGATCTGCAGCAACGATCCATCGATCGCCTGCAGCAGCGCCCCGGGCACAAGCGATCCGGCCTGCCCCGCGGGCGGCGTCTGCCAGAGCGCGGTGCGCCACGGCGTTTCGGAGTCCTGCTCGAACGCCAACGACGATGCCGACGTCGACGGTGTGAGGGATGTCCTGGACAACTGCCCCGGGATTCGAAATCCCCCCACGGTTCCCGGTCCGATCGTCCAGAGAGACAGCGACCGCGACGGCCTGGGGGACGCCTGCGATCCGGCCGGCTCGATGGACGACGATGACAACGGGATCCCGGACGACCTTGTGACGTTCCAGGGATCGATCCAGTGCTGGAGAGTGCCTCTGGCGCGTTACTCCTTCTTTGGGGCCGATTACCTGGACATCGACGGCGACCATGATATCTTCCCCGACACCGGCGAGACCGGACGGGTCACGGTGCGGATCCAGAACACCGGCCCGGCCCTGACGGACGCCCGGTTCTCCCTCGTGTCGAGCGACCCGGCCGTCGCCTGCATCCTCCAACCGACCCTGTCCCTTTCGACTTTCGCCGCGGGGGCGGTGGTGACGCTCGGCAGCCTCGATCCGCTCCAGCCCGGGTTCACCTTCAAGGCGAGCGACACCCTGCAGACGACTTCTGCATTGCAGCCCGCGACGATCGATCTCTGCCTGTCCGTGGTCGCCAACGAGAGCCTGGGGACGACAGCGCCGGTCTGCTTCACCCTGGTGGCCGACCTGGATTTTCCGGCGGGGCCTCAAGTCTTCGTCGCCGGGCCTGACGGTGTCGCCGGGACGACCGACGACGGGACGATCTTCGAGACCTTCGACGCCGACCGGGACGGTGACGGTCTCTTCACCGTGAACGACACCTTCCGGCGGACCGACGGCGGAACGGGGGTGATCGAGCACGGTGCCTATCTGCGCGGGAGCGCCGATGGCAGCGAGATGGGCACATTTGCCGGAATTGCGTGCGGCGGCTTCCGGACGCCGGCGCAGGGGAATGTAGGATGCATCCTGGACCCGGACTACCCGATGGACTGGCACCTGCACTGCCCGCCGGGCGCGACGAACTGTCCCAACGCCGAAAGCGGAGCCTGCGTCGGCGGCTGCTTCTACCAGACGCCGGCGAACGGCCAGAAGGCGCTCAGCGTGCCGAACTCCCTGCACATGGGGGCGCATTTTGACCTGACAGGCTTCGAGAAGGGGGACACGACGCATTTCAGGACGCTGCAGGCGTTCGTGTCGGCGCCGATCAACCTGGCGATGTTCCCTCGCCCGGGGGATCTCGAATTGTCGATGTTCCACATCGCCCGTCTCATGGCCCCACCCAATCTTGGACCCCCGTCGACCATGTGCCTGGACTGCGCCGACGTCCAGATTCAGATCGACACCGATCCCGATCCCGCGGTGGATGCCTGGGGGGCGTGGGACAAGCTCGTGCCGTTCCAGGGCAACTACGACTACCTCATGGGCGCCTGGAGCCAATACGCGCCGATCGGGCGCTACTGCCGCTTCACGCCCACCGACACCGGCTCAGAGCCGCCCGCGCCGCGCGGCGTCCACGAAACGATGTGCTACCCGCAGGGCGCCTGGGCCAACTGCGGCACCACGTACGGCACGACCCCCTCGACGACCGGCAAATTCAACGGCTGCGCAACCTCCGGCGTCGTGGATCCGTCCGGTGTGGGCGTCTGGGTCCAGACCAAGTTCAACTTGGCAGGCGTCCTGGGTCAGCGTATCCGCGTCCGCTGGATCGGCAGCACCTGGATGTTCGACGACACGGCCGAGTCGTACTACGAAATGGGACTCCCCTGGGCCACCACGGATTCCGATGACGGCTGGTGGCTCGACAATATCAAGTTCACCGGCGCTATCGAGGCCCAGCACTCGCTGTTGCCGGATCTGGCCCCGCCCCCGGGCACCACCTGCCTCGCCGAATGCAATCCCGCGCCGGAGGACCGCGGAACGACCGTCGTGGCCCAGGTGACCAACCTGGCCGGCGTACCGTTCGATGGGCTCTCGACCATCGCCGTGGCCGGCCAGCCGATCCGGGTGAGCGCGGCCGCGTCGACGCTGCCGGGCGGCTGCCCCCTGGGACTGCCGGAGTTCCAGTTCTTCCGGGACGGCGTGCTGGTGCAGGACTGGAGCGCGAAGTTCTTCTTCCTCGATGCGCCGGAGCGCCAGGTGTCCTACCGGGTCCTGATGCGCTGCAGCTCCGACCATGACTGCACGAGCCAGACCGGCGCCTCGTTCGATCTGCCGGTCTACTCGGGGGACGGAGCGGAGGTGACGCTCGGGGTGAAGGCGGTCGTGGGGCTCGTCGACGCCTCGCTCGGGCTTCTCTACGATCGGGCGGCGGGCGCGACGACACTCAACTGGTCCGGCCCGCTGCAAGCGGCTGACGTCTACCGCGGGGCGATCGGCGGCGGCCTCTCGCGGGGTCAGCTGATCGCGGGGGGCCGGACATTCTGGCAGCTCGCCGGCGCGGGCTGCCTCCTGTCCGACTCTTCGGGAACGGCGGCGCCCGGGGGAGGCTGGAACGGCACGAGCGGCCCGCTCGGCCAGGCCGGCGACCCGGACCCGGCCGCGGGCTTCGCCACGTTCTATCTGGTGGCGCCGCAACGCCCCGCGCTCCCCAGC
>DASYUH010000068.1 GCA_036001465.1 Candidatus Polarisedimenticolia bacterium | reverse complement strand
CCGGGCCTGGAGGTGATCGCGGGCGCGCTGCAGCGCGAGCCGCAGCCGGTCGAGATCGAAGGGTTTCAGCAGATAGTCCACGGCTGCGACGTCGAAAGCGTCGACCGCGTACTGCTCATGCGCGGTGGCGAAGACGATGGCCGGGCGCCGATCCTCCGGGAGCCGCGCCACGACCTGCAGGCCGTCGCCACCCGGCATCTGCATGTCCAGAAAAACGAGGTCCGGCGCCCCGACGCGGATGGCCACAAGGGCCTCCTCGCCATTGGCACATTCGCCGATGATCTCCAGGTCCGGTTCCTGCCGGAGCAGGGCCCGGAGGCGGTCGCGCGCCAGGGTCTCGTCATCGACGATTAAAATGCGCATCAGGTTCATGTCACTGCGCGACGATCACCTCGTGCAAGGCGACCGTGAAGATGATCGGCGTGCCCGCTTCGACCCCCTGGGGCCAGGTGCCGTCGTTGAAGGAAAGTTCGGGAGGCAGGATGAAAAGCCCGGTTCCTCCCGCGGTCATCAACTGGACGCCCTCGGCCAGGCCGGGGATCAGCTCGCTCACGCGAACCCGCTTGCGATTGACGGCCAGCGCCGGCAGTTCCGTCTGCCCGTCGGCGGCGACCGCCTGGAATGAAAGCACCACCGTGTCCTCCGGTGCGGGCCGCGTGGTTCCCCGCCCCGGCATGAGGCCGTAGGCCATGCCGCTGTCGGCCATTTCGAGCTGCAGCTCCTTGGCCCGCGACTTCATATATTCCTGCAACCGTTTGGGGTGGGCGAAATAGTTGCGCATCTCCCGCTGGGCCAGCTCCTGCACCCGCTGGCCGATCGCCGCCTGCAACTGCTCCGTCGCATTGCTGCTCGCATAAGGCCGGCCCCGGAAGGCCGCGCGCAAGCCCTCGATGAAGGCCTCGAACTGCGCGTCGTTCCAGCCGAGTTCGGCGAGACGGGAGTCGCGGGCGAAGGACGAGCCGAGCGAAAGATAGGCTTCCCGCGGGGCCGTGGCCGTCGCGGGCGCGGGGACGGCCGGTTCGGCGGCGCGGGCCGCGACGGTCGCAAGCAACAGGACCGGGAGCAGCCAGGTCTTCATGGCGGAACAGGGATTAGGGGTGGTGATGATGATGGCCGGCCACCGGCTCGGTCGGGATGGTGAAGGTCTTCAACCTCACGGGAACCGCGGCCGCCTGGCCCTCGCGGAGGAAGTAGGCGTGGTCCGGCTCCAGGCCGGTCACGACCTGCGTGACACCGGTGACGGGCCAGAACACCTCGACGCGCAGCACCTCGGTCGCCTGGCCGAGCCCCACCTCCGCGCGCAGCGGGCTGGCGCCGAAGCTCGCGCCGGAATTGACCGTGCGGTAGATCGACCGCTCCGTCCCGCCCTCGCGCACGACCACGCGCACGCGCGCGCCGATCGCCAGGCGGTTGGTCTTCACGCCTTCGAGCTGCACCTTCAGCCAGTGATTGCCATGGCCGGGATTGAGGAAGAGCTGGCTGGTGAAATTGTCGGTCTCGACCGCCCCGCCGACCTTGGAGAAAACATCCTGGTCGCCGTCGTTGTCGAGGTCGCCGAAGGCGATGCCGTGGCCCTTCTGCAGCATGCCGAAGCCGCCGGAGGTGGTGACTTCCTGGAAGCGCTTGCCGCCGTCGTTGCGGAACATGCGGCTGGGAATGAGGGTGGCAAAATCCGGGTCGCCCGTGCCGACGTAGAAGTCGAGCCAGCCGTCGTTGTCGAGGTCGCCGAAGTTGGCGCCCATGGCATGCATCACCCGGCTCACGCCCAGGGCGCGGCTGACGTTGGTGAAGGTGCCGTCGCCGTTGTTGTGGTAGAGCCGGGCTTTCTGTGCCGTCGTCGCGCGGCCCATGTAGTCCGCGGCGATGTCGCCGACATCCTGCATGCCGTAGCCGGTGACCATGATGTCCTCCCAGCCGTCGTTGTCGTAGTCGAAGAACCAGGTGGGGAAGCTGACGGACGGCTCGGTCACGCCGGCCTTCACCGCCACGTCGGTGAAGCGCCCGGCCCAGGAGCCGCGGGCGGCCGGGGACCGGCGCAGGGCGCCGGCCGCGGGCGGCTCGGCGTAGGCCCCGACGTTGCGGAACAGGTGATTCGGACGGCCGCGCACCGAGACGTAGAGATCGGGCCGCCCGTCGTTGTCGAAATCGCCGCCGGCGACCCCCTTCACGTACTCGTTGACCGTCACGCCCGCCTCCGCGGCGCATTCGGTGAACGTGCCGTCGCCGTTGTTGCGGAACAGCTCGCACGGGTTCTGGGAGCCCTCGGAGGTCTCGTTGCCGACGAACAGGTCGAGCCAGCCGTCCCCGTCGAAATCGCGCCAGACGGCGGTCTGTGACGGATGATAGCTGAGCAGGCCCGCCTCCTCCGTGACATCCGAGAACCTGCCGCCGCCGTCGTTGTGCAGCAGGGACTTCGGGTAGCGCCCCGCCGCTCCCATCCAGCCGCCTCGCAGGACCAGGACGTCGAGGCGGCCGTCATTGTCGTAGTCGGTCTGCATGATGTTCAGCCCGCCGACCAGCCCGGTGAGCCCGGCGTCGGCCGTCTTATCGGTGAACGTCCCGTCGGCGTTGCTCCGGAAGTAGCGGATCTGGGTCTGCAACCCGGCGGACGAGACGAACAGATCCAGGTATCCGTCCCCGTCGAAATCGTCGGCGATCGTTCCACCGGCCAGGTCGTCCACGTCCAGGCCCGGCCTCGCGGCGATGTCGGGAAAGCGCCCGATGTCGTAGTCCGATTCGAACAGCTTCGGCGGCAGCAGCCAGCGCGCCGGCACGCCCTGCGGGTACTCCCCCAGGATCATGTAGGCGATGTTCAGGAGCCAGCGGGCCTGCCGGTGATCGGGATTCACCGCCAAGACCGACTCGAGGATGGTCACGGCCGCCCGGGACCCGCGCTTCTCCGCGTGGATTCCCGAGCCGTGGACCGGGAACAGGCAGGAGCGGGGGTTGTGGCGCTCGATGCAGTTGTCGGTCTCGGCGCGCCGCAGCTGGGCCACCGCCTGGCGGATGCGCAGCTCGAACCACAGTCGCGACGGGGGGGCGCCCGCGGACGGCCGCAGCATCTCCTCCAGGCGATCCAGCATCGCGATGGCGTCGTCGTTGCGGCCCGAGTTCAGGAGCTGGGTCGCCAGCTCCATCTTCATCTGGGGGGGCGCGTCGCCGCCCCGGTTCTGGATCATCTGCTCGAGGAGCTTGACGCGCGCCGCGTTCATGAATGGATTGCGGCCGGGATCCGTCTCGGCCACGATGCGCTGGAGGCGTTCCGCCATTTTGCGCGTGCCGGCGGACGGCTGGCCGGCGGCGGGGGACGCGGCGGCCGTTCCGGTTGCTTTCCCCGCGGCGGGGCCCCCCTCGGGGGGCGCTCCCCGCGTCACGTACCCGGTCAGCGCCGACGCGACCAGGACGATCGCCACGGACACGGATAACAGCGGATGCTCGGAGGGGCTCCCGGATCTGCGCATGGAGGAAGGATCATATCCCAGCCCGCGGCGGTGGGACGCTATTCGACCCAGACGATCTCGGCCTTGATCGTGCCCACGGGACCCGTGTAATCGAGGGGCAGCTCGAAGGTGGCGGTCCCCTGGGGCGGGACGATCGGCGGGTCGAGCGGCGTTTCACCCTCCACCGCCACGCTGCCGTCGTCCAGGAGAATCCGCACCCGCACGCGCGCCTGCGAGGCGGTGTTGCCGCCGTTGTTCTGGATCCGCCCGAACACCTTGAGGCGACCGTCCGGGAGGACCGAGTGATCGTTGGCGATGAAGGAGAGGTTGGCGCGATTGCGCCTTTGGAAGCGCTCGCGCAGGCGATCCTCGAGGCCGCCCTCGCGGGACACGGCTCCGATCCGGGCGTCGCCGGCACGATTGCTGAAGGTCACGGGGGCCCGGGATCCCGCGCCGGCCCCCGAGGACGCGTCGGGAAGGCTGGCCGCCACCCGGATGGGCTCCGGCTGTCCCGCTTCCCGGGCCGCGTCCCGGCGGTTCTTCACCACCCCGGCGACCACGAGGCCGCCGAGGAGGATGGCGAGAATCGCCGGAATCCAGGACACTCCACGCGTGCGAGGCGGGCTCTCCGTCCCCGACGCGGGCAGGCGGCCGGCGCGTCCGCGCATTTCGGCTCCCGTCATGCCGGACCAGGGGTGTCTCCCGGCCTGGACGACCCCGGGGGCCTGGGCCGAGGCTTCCGGGCCGATCGTCGCGAGCGCCCGCTCCAGCTCGCGGATCAGGGCGTCGTAGTCCTGGAAGCGCTCGCCGGGGCGCTTGGCCATCATCTTCTGAATGGCGGATGCGACCGGGTACGGGACCGCCGGGTTCAGGGCACGCGGCGAGCGCAGCGGTTCGCTCATGTGCTTGACGATCATAGCCACCGGCGTCGGCGCCTCGAACGGCAGCCGGCCGGTGACCAGGTGATAGAAGGCCGCGCCGAGCGAGTAGATGTCCGAACGGACGTCGAGCGTCGCCCCCTGCGCCTGCTCCGGCGAGATGTATCCGGGAGATCCGAGCACCTCGCCGGTGGCGGTGAGCTGGGTTTCGCACCGCGCTGCCTTGGCCAGGCCGAAATCGGTGATCTTGACGACGCCGTCTTCGGTGAGCATGAGGTTACTTGGCTTGATGTCGCGGTGGATCAGCTTTTTCTGGGCCGCGTGCCGGAGTCCCCTGGCGGCCTGGAGGACGTGGCCGGTCGCCTCCGCCGGCCCGACGGCCCCCTTCTCCTTGATGATCGCCTCGAGTGACCGGCCGTGGATCAGCTCCATGGCGAAGTAGGGAACGGTCCCCTCCTGGCCGATGGTGTAGATCTGCGTGATGTTCGGGTGGTTGAGCGCCGCGGCCGATTGCGCCTCGCGCTTGAAGCGGGCGACGAACTCGGGATCGGCGGCGAGAGCGGGGAGGAGGGTCTTGAGGGCCACGTGACGCTGCAGCGCCTCGTCGAGCGCCCGGTAGACGATCCCCATTCCGCCGGCGCCGATTCGATCTTCGACCTTGTACGGGCCGAAACGCTCCGGTGTCTCCGGGGCCGCGGCTCCGTCCTTCACACCTGGATCCATCTGGCTGGCGGCGACCCCCGCGCCAGGGCCCCGGACGGATGACAGAATTGTCATCGGGACCGGCGGTCCCACCCTGCAAATCTAGGGACGGCGAACCGGAAGTCAACGCGCGGGAAAGGGTTACTTCTTGAACATCCCGAGGAGGCCCTTCTTGCCTTCTTCGAGCTGCGCCAGCCCTTCGGAGGCCTCCTGCTGGGCGGGGTCCCATTGCAGGGCCTTCTTGAACATGTCGCGCGCCTTGCTGTGCATGCCGCCGCGGGCGTAGAGCGAGCCGAGATGGGCGTAGATCTCGGCGTTCATCGGGTCCTTCTCGATCGCCTTCAGGAAGTTCTCCTCGGCGTCCTTTTTCCAGCGGGGATTCTTGCTCTGGGCGATCGCCAGGTAATGGAAATGCTCCGCCTTCGACGGGTCCTGGTCGCAGGCGTTCTGCAGGAAGGTGATGGCTTCCCCGAGCTTCCCCTTGTCGAACATGTCCTTGCCGTGCCTGAAATTGATGTGCGCCACGGCCCCCGGGTCGACCTTCTTCTCCGGCTCCCGCGACGATTTGCGCAGGGCCTGGTCCTCGTCGTACCTCGTGCGGGTCTCGGGGTTCGTGAGGGTCGAATAGGCCTCGGTGATGTGGGCGAACACCTTCTCCGCCTTCGTCTTCGCATCCTCGCGCATGAACTTGTCGGGATGGAACTTCTTGGCGAGCGCATAGTACGCGCGGCGGACTTCGTCGGCGTTGGCGGTCGCGATCACCCCGAGCACCTGGTAGAGGTCCTGCTCGCGCAGCTGATCGAAGCGCTGCAGCATCTCGGCCTCGAGGTCCGGGCTGGCTGTGGGGCGCACGCGCTCGGTGACCGAGGTGACTCGCCGCGGTGCCATGGCCGGCCGGGACGCCGGCGGGCGGGATGCGGGCCTGGGTGCGGCCGCCGGAGCCGGTCCCTTGGCCGGGGAGCGCGGAGCCGCGGGAGCGGCTGCCTGGGCGGGGGGCGCGGTCGCGCCGCCGTTCGTCGGAGTCCGCACGGCCGCGACGGCCGGCGGTCGCGCCGCCATGACGGGCGCGGGGGCGGCTCCCGCGGCCGCGGCAGGAACGGTGGCGGGGCGCGCCGCGGGCGCATGCGGCACCGCGGGAGCGGTCCTTGGAACCGGCCCAGGGGACGTCGACGTGGCGGGCGGCAGCGGGATCTCGGCCGCGCCGTCGGGCATCTCCAGGATGCCGGCGAGGGCCAGGCCGAACAGGGCGCGCAGGGTGTTCTCCTCCCCCATGGGGCTGAGAGAGATGATGTCGCCGACGCTCGAGCTGCCGTCGACGCGGGACATGATGAACCCCTCGGCGGGGTTGAGCGGCACCTTCTGATAGCCTTCCGGCGGGCGCCTCGAGAGCTGCACGCGCGCCTCGCTCTGCCCGAGCCGCCTGCGAATCCAGTCGATTTCGGGGAAGGCCCGCGCCCACTCCAGAAGAATCTCGGGGCTGCCGAGACCGCCGTCGAGCTGCTCGCGGAAGGGCAGGGCGCCGGCCTGGAACTCGAACTCTCCATCGCGCGTCGCCAGGGCGCCCAGGGTCACGCGGTGGATGTGTTCCCGGGTCAGTCCCGCCAGCGCCTCCTTCGTCAGAGCGCCGGTCCGGACGAGGGCCGTGCCGAGAAGCTCGTCGGCCGTCTTGACGGCCGTGGCATGCTTCACCTGGGCCTCGGTGACGCCCCCCTTGTCGCGGAACAGGCCGGTGATGCTCTCGCTGGGGAGGGTGCTGACGGCGAAGCGGATCATCACGCCGGCGTCGATGAACAGCTGCCGGGTCGTGGCGGCGTTTTTGAGCCGCATGATGCCGGACGCCTGCCGGCGCAGCACCTCGGCCAGGACATCGCTCGGCGAACGCCGCGCCAGGCTCCCGTTCATCGGTCCAACATCCCTCCCGCCTGGGCCGACACACCCGGGCCCGGCATCTGATAGTCCGGGAATAACTTGAGGCGTGGACGGGATTATTGCAAGTATTTCCGGACCAGGGCCTCTCCCCAGGCCTGGCGCAACTCCTTGAGCGAATAGCGGGTGACCTGCTCGAAGGCGGCCTCGGGAGTCACTCCTCGGCCCATCTGTTCGAGGACGTCGACCAGCGCAGGGAAGCCGATGCGCCCATCCAGCCACTCGACGAAGCACAGGGCGGAGGGATAGGAAAACGCCTGGCCCCAGGATTCCCGGCCGCCCGGATTCTGGTACTCACGGGCCAGGGCGGCCCCCGTGGCGGTCGGCGTCGTCCGGCCTTCGATCGACTGCGCCAGCCCCTCGTGCAGCCACCGGGGCGCCGTGCCCCGGCTCTTGCCGGCGATGAAGGCGTGCGCGAGCTCGTGCAGGAGCACGCGACGGGCCTCGGCGTCGATCTGCTTCAACCCGCCGCTCGGCACCCGGATCTTGCCGTCATAGAGCCCGCCGACGTCGGCCCCCGCCTGCGTCGCCTCGTAGAACTGCTTCTGCGGATAGAGGATGACCACGATCGGCTGCAGCGGATAGTGATCGAAGCGCGACTCGAGCGGGCGAAACTGGCTTTCCAGATAGTCCAGGATCTGGCTGCCCAGGTCGGGCCCGGCCCGCTGTCCGTCGTACCTCAGGGTGAAGTGCGCCGCCTCCGACTGCCGGTAGTCCCCGTCGATGGAGCGCTCCCGAGCCAGTTTGTCGATCTTCTCCTTCAGGGAGGGATCGGGCTTGAGCGCATAGGCCTTTCGCCATTCCAGAAGCGCTTCCTCGGTGCGCTCCTGGCTGTTGTACACGTCGCCGAGCAGGGCGTGCAGCGCGGGATGGTCCGGATGATCCAGGAGCGCCCGCTCCAGCGTCGAGCGCGCGAAGATGTCCTGGTCCTGCCGGAAATAGGCCGCGGCCAGGCCGAGCTGCGCGCCGGCGTCCTTCGGGTCGTAGCCGAGCGCCTCGCGAAATCGGCTGACCGCGGTGTCGAACTGCCGCGCCTTGTACGCCCGCCCGCCGAGATGATCGAGGAGCGCCACGAGACGGCGCGTGTTCTCCTCGCGCGCCAGGGGATAGTCGTCGATGCGCCGCTTCAGCGCGGTGATGGCTTCGGCGATCTCGTCGTCGCTCATCTGGTCGATGCCGCTCTTCGCGGCGGTCGCCGGCGGGGCCGGAGATCCCGGCGGACCTGCGGGTCCGGGCCGGGGGGCCGGGTCCGACGCGGGAGGTCCGGGAGGGGTGGTCTCGACGCGCAGGATGTCCGCCCGCGGGACCGTGATTCGACCGCTCCCCTGGACGACGATCAGGACGTCGCCCCGCTCCTCCCAGGAGTCGGCGACGATCTTCCCGCCGTTTTTCAGATGGATGATGTCGGCACGCGCCGAGCCGCAAGGCCACGGCAGGACGAGCAGCACGAGGAGCGCGGGACCGACGAGACGCGGGGGCATCCTTATTCCGCAGGGAGGAGGCGCGCCACGGACACGGTGATCGGATGGGTTCCCTCGCTCAATCCGGCCGGAAGTGTGGGAACCGCCGCCCGGGCGTCCTCGGCGCTCTCGTACAGACCCCAGAGAACGCGGTAGCACGAACGACCCTTGAGCGTGTAGGGAAGGATGTACAACTCGCTCCCCTCACCGGCACGCCGGCGCGCCCCCTTCACCGTGTCCTCCTGGCAGGCGATCATCAGCTGCAGGCTCACGGCGCCCGGCCGCCGGGCGGACAGCACCTCCCTGAACAGGCCGGCCGCCCCGGCGGCGTCGTCCTGGTCCAGGCGCTGGCGCGCCCGGGCGTAGCCGGGATCGTCCGCCACGGCGGCCCCGGCACGCGCGGGGCGGGGCCTCGGGGTCGGAGGTGCGGACGGAGCGGCTGCCACGGTCTCCGGAACCGGCGCGGTCGCGGAGTCATCCCGGGCCGGCCGCTCGGGTTCAGCCGGAGGCGTCGCGGGCGGCTGCGCGTCGGGAGGGGCCGCCGGGGGTGGCGCCGAGGCGATTGTGCCGGCCTCAGCCGCCTCCCCGGGGGGTTCCGGAGCGGACGTCCCGCGGCGCAGGATCAGGAACGCGATGGTGGCGGCCGCCACCACGGCCACGCCCACGGCCGCCGTCATGAAACGCGACAGCCCACGAGTTTCGCCGTGACGCCCGCCGACCTTCCCGTCGAAGGTCATCTCGATCGGCCCTACATGGACCCGCTCGCCGGTCTCCGGGTCGACCTGCCACTGCGGCTCGACGGTCGCCGACTCACCGGGAAGCGGACTGGCAAAGGCGGGGAGCTCCTCCGCGGGAAACGGGGTGGGCTCCGCCGGGGTTGCCGCGGCAGCCCGAGGCGGCTCGGAGGGCCGGGGCGGAGCCGGCGCGGGCTCGAGACCGGGGGGCGCCGCGTCACCTCCCGCGTCCTCCTCGATGATCACGACTTCACCGTCGTCCGTCGCATCGGCCGACTCCACCGGCGCCGGCTCCGGCGGCTCCTCCTCCGGGTCGGTCTCGACCGGGATCGTGCGCCCGCGCCCGCCGGCTCGCGTCGCCGGCTCCGCCGCGGCGACCGCGATGGCCGGGGCGGGACGTGCCGCCACCTCGCCGGCCGCGGGGGCGACTCGCTCGGCGGCCCTTAGGAGGTCGAGGGCCAGGACGATCTTGCCCACGGTGAAGTCATCGAGCGCCGTCCGGCTGCTGAGGTCGCGCAGCGTGGAGGTGCCGTCCAGCAGGCGCGCGACGCGGTCGGTCTCCGCATCGAGCTTCAGCCCCGACAGGGCCAGGGCGAGGCGATCGGTCGGCCGATAGACCGATTCCATCGAGCCGATCTCGCGAATCACGGCGGCCCGGTCGCCCGCCTCCTGCAGGCAATCGAAGACGAGGCGCCGCGTGTTGAGGCCGAGAGAGGTCACCTCAGGGGGCAGAGGTCCCGGCACCATTTCGTACCCTCCGGAGGTGGACCGGAAGCAGGAGACGACGATCAGGCGCACCTGCCGACGCGCCCCCTGAAGCAGCTCGGAGGGGCTCAGGAACCCCATGTCGATGAGGGTCTTTCCCAGGGACGCTCCCGGCGGGATGCTGTTGCGCGCCAGGTCGAGCTGCTCGGCGCCCAGCCGGCCTTCCTGGATCAGGATGTTGGCCAGCCGATCCGGCTCGGCATTGCTGGCCGCCGAGGCGATCTCGCCCCGCTTGAAATAGAGGATCTTCGTGGCGTCCGGAAAGGTGAGACGCAGCGCTCCCTCGAACTCATCGAGGTGAAGCGAGGCGACGAGCCGCGGCAGGAAGAGGCCGTCGATCGGTCCCTGGGATGGGAAGTCCTGCATGTCGGATCCGCCGGGTCTCCGCGCCTGAAGGGTCATTATCAGTTCGCCCCCGGGGCCTGTCAAGGAAACGGAATTCGATTACACTCGGCGCCACCGTGGATCCGATTTTCGATACCGTGGTGGCCGGCAGCGGCATCGCCGGCCTGCGCGCCGCCATCGAGATCGCCGGCGGGGGCGGGCGGATCGCCGTTCTCACCAAGGACTCTCCCACCGACTCGGCGACCGACAAGGCCCAGGGCGGCCTGGCGGCGGTCCTGTCGGACGACGACGAGGTCTCCCTCCACTTCCAGGACACGATCGAGGCGGGAGACGGCCTGTGCCACGAGGGGGCGGTGCGGGTGCTGGTCGAGGAAGGGCCGGCGCTCGCGCTCGAGCTGATCGACTGGGGGGCGCGCTTCGACCGGGAGGGGACCCGCATCGCCCTGGCGCGGGAGGCGGCGCACAGCAAGAGGCGCATCCTGCGCGCCCAGGGTGATTCGACCGGGCGCGAGATCGCGCGCGCCCTGGTCGCCAGGGCCTCCGGAGAGCACGGCATCACCCTGGTCGAGCGCACCTTCTCCATCGATCTGGTCCTGGCGGGCGGGCGCTGCGTCGGGGTCCTGGCTCTCGACGAGACCGAGGGCCGCTCCATCCTGCTGCGCGCCCGGGCGGTGGTCCTGGCGACCGGCGGGGCCGGGCAGGCCTATCTCGAGACCACCAATCCGCCGCAGGCCACGGGCGACGGCATGGCGATGGCCTACCGCGCCGGCGCCGAGATGATGGACATGGAGTTCGTGCAGTTCCATCCCACGGCGCTTCAGCTCCCGGGCGTGCCGCGGTTTCTCCTGTCGGAAGCGATGCGCGGGGAGGGGGGCCGCCTCGAGAACGCGGCGGGGGAGCCGTTCATGACCCGCGTCGACGCGCGCGGCGACCTGGCGCCGCGTGACATCGTGGCGCGCGGCATCGTCGCCGAGATGCGCCGCACGCGTCATCCCTCCGTCTATCTCAGCATGCGCCATCTGGACCCGGACTTCGTGCGCCGGCGATTTCCCACCATCGCCGCGACCTGCGCCCGCCACGGTCTCGACATCGGACGGGACCGTATTCCGGTGACTCCGGCGGCGCACTACATGATGGGCGGCGTCAAGACCGACCTGTGGGGGCGCACGTCGATTCCGGGCCTGTATGCGGCGGGGGAGGCGGCCTGCACGGGAGTGCACGGCGCCAACCGGCTGGCCAGCAACTCCCTGCTCGAGGGCCTGGTCTTCGGAGCCCGGGCCGGCCGGGCCATCCTCGGCGACGCGCCGGCGCCCCCGCCGGAAGGGCCGATCGCCGGGGATCCGGACGTGGCGCGGTCGATCGATCCGGCGCGCGCCCTCGAGGTCCTGGGCGCGCTCCGGCGCGTCCTGTGGGAAGGGGCGGGGATTCTCAGGGACGCCACGGGGCTCGAGCGGTCGATCGCCACAACGCTCGACCTAGAGCGCGGGCTCGCGCCGCGCCGCGCCACGCGCGCCGGCGTCGAAGCCAGGAACCTCCTCTTCGTGGGACGTCTCATCGCCGAATCGGCCCTGCGCCGGCGCGAGAGCCGGGGAGCCCACTTTCGCGAGGACTTCCCCGAGCGGGAGCCGGGCCGCGGCCGGCACGCGATCATCGCCCCCGGGGCGCCCGCCCCGGACCTGCCGCGTCTCGCCGTGCCCGTCGGCGACTAAGGGCGGCCCCATACCCGGACGGGCTCCCGGCCCGTGTCCCCGGCCGGACGCCGCCCGAGGCGCGGCGTCCGCGGGAGGACATCGCGACGCCGGGCGCTCCTCCGGAAGCCGCGTCCCGCCTGGATCGCCGGTCCAGCATCCGGCTTGCTAGAGAGACCGCACGGGAGAGCCGGAGCGGGAGCGCGATGACCAGAGAGGCGCAGCAGTCGCAGGCTTACCTCGTCACCTTGTGGACCTTCGGCGTCGAGCCGACCTTCTCGGACCCCGCCCGGGCGGCGCTCTTCTGCCGCATTCTGGCCGGGTTGCGCCTGAGGCTTGGCTTCCTTCTGCATGCCTACGTCGTCCTTCCCGACCGCGTACGTCTGATCGTCGCAAGCCGGGGGGCCGATCCGCGCTGGGCGCGCATCACCGTGCAGCGCCTCAAGTCGCGCTATGCCAGGGAAGTCAATCACCGGCTGGGGCGCCTGGGGCTGGTCTGGCAGGACGCCGATCAGACCCTGCCACTGCGGGGCGAGGAGGACGTCAGGCGGAAGGCCGATTTCCTGCACCACAACCCGGTGCTGGCGGGGCTGGTGCGCGATCCGGGGGACTGGAGGTGGTCGAGCTACAGGGCCTTCACGGGAGAGGGGCGGACTCCGCTTTCAATCGATCCGGTCACGACCGCCGCCGCCGGCCGGACCGCCCCGCCGGCAGGCCTCACTTGATGATGCGGAAGCTCCGCTCCCAGCGTGATTTGGTGAACAGGTGGGAGATCTTGTCCCAGATCCCCCCGATCTTGTCGGCGACGCCGGTTCTCTGCCAGGCGTCCCGGTCCTCGTCGTAGGACCACCAGATCATGAAGGCCCGCCCCTTGACGAAGTCGCGAGGCACGAAGCCCCACGATCGGCTGTCCTTGCTGTTGTCGCGGTTGTCTCCCATGCAGAACAGGGAGTTCTCCGGGATGCGCGTCTTGGGATAGTCGTCCTGCTCGAAGTTGAGCCCCCGGGGATTCCGGTGAACCTTGTAGCTCTCCTCGAGGGGATTGCCGTCGATGTACACCTGCCGGGAGCGGATTTCAATCTCCTCTCCCGGGAGGCCGATGACGCGCTTGATGTAGTCCTTCTCCGGCTCCTCGGGGAACTTGAAGACGACGATGTCGCCGCGATGCATCTGGCGGATCGGCAGGATCGCCTTCTCGGCGCGCGCCAGGAGGGGCCACGAGGACGCGGGAGCGTACGCGAACTTGTTGACCATGATGTAGTCGCCCACGAGAAGCGTGGGGATCATCGAGCCGGTCGGGATCTTCGACTGCTGGAACACGAACGTGCGGGCGAACATCACGAAAATGACGCAGGTGACGATCGTCTCGAAATAGTCCCGCAGGATCCCCTTGGGCGCGTCGTCAGGCAGCATCAGACCTCCCCGTGGCGCAGGGATTATAGAGGGCGGGTGGGGGGCAATCAACCCGGCGTCGCCCGCGCCCGTCGGGGAGGCCGCCGCCGGGCCGTTACTCGATCCAGATCGAGACCTTGTCGTCTCCGTCCTGGACCTCGATGATCTGGCCGGGCTCCATCGCGTCGATCTCCTTGACCAGGGCCTCGAAATCGAAGTCCTTGATGCGCAGGCGGGTCTTCTCGCCCCCTTCCGCCGGGGAGTCCAGGTTGACGCTCGCGTCCGTCCTGGCGGCGATCTTCAGCGCCGCCGTGACCAGGCCCATCGGCAGGTTGACGAGGACCGTCGGGGTCGTCGCGCCGTGCTCATAGACACGGATCTTGAGCCAGCGGCCCTTCCCCGTGTCCCTCGCGACGGCGGGATCGGCGGTCAGGGACAGCGCGAGGATTCCGGCCAGCGCGGCCGGGGCCACGCCTTTGAACGATCGCGTCATGGGTGCTCCTCCGGGCGGCGGGGAACCCGTCCCCGGCCGACTCCGAGAGATCCAACGGAGGGCGCGCCGGAAAAGTTCCGACGGACCAGGAGCCCGTCCGAATATTCGGACAGGCTCCCAGGCCGCTCTCAGAGCCCGGCGCGCTCCTTCAGCCGTCGCAACTGGGATGAGAGACGGCGGAGGCGGAGGGACAGGCTGAGCAGGTAGACCGCCAGGACCACCCAGACGGCCGTGTAGGCGAGATTGAGGAAGCGCAGCCCCCGCTCCACGACCTCGGGGCGGGCGGCGACGTTTTCGGCGACAAAACCGGTCGCGGGATCCTGCGCCACCAGCGCCAGGAGAGGGGCGATCGGCGCGAGACTCGAGAGCATCATGCCGGCTCCGCGCCGGCCCCGCGTCGCGCCAGGTGCCGGGTGAGAGCGTCCAGCTCGTCTTCCAGGACCCCCGCGCGGCAGCGCAGGAGGAGCAGGAGAGCGAACAGGACGATGAACGTGACCGAGCACAGCAGCAGGCCGCGCTCCATGATCGGATCGAGGCCCTGGCCGCCCGACACCTTCAGCACCTTGGGATGCAGGCCCCGCCACCATTCCACCGACTTGTAGATGATCGGCAGGTCCAGGGCCCCCACGATGCCCAGGACCGCGCCCCAGCGCGCCTCCTGCTCGGGGTTCTCGGCGCTGCGTCGAAGGATGAGGTAGCCGGCATACATCAGCCACAGGACCAGGGTCGAGGTCAGGCGGACCTCACCCGTCCACCACACACCCCAAACCGGCCTGGCCCAGATCGGTCCGGTGAGCAGGACGATGGTGAAGAAGACGACGGCGATCTCGGCGGAGGCATGCGCCACCAGGTCGTAGCGGCGCTGTCGTTTCCAAAGGTACAGCGCGCTGCACAGGGCGCACAACCCGACCCCCAGAAACCCCGCGAAGGCCGATGGAACGTGGAAGTAAAAGATGCGCTGGACCACGCCCATCTTTCCCTCGGTGGGAACGACCCGGAAGATCACGTGCAGGCAGAAGGGGACGAGGAGCGCGACCGCCACCCAGAGCGCCGGCTCGATCCAGCCGAGAAGGTGTGTGTCCGTGCGACGGGTCTGGGGTCCTGTCATCGCGGCTCCGTGTTCCGATCGGGGGCACCGTGCCTACGGCGGGGCGGGATCCTATCACCTAAAGACCCGGCCCGAACACGCGGACACACTGCAGGGCCCGTCATTCCTCCAGCACATAGTCGAACAGCAGGACCGCCGCGGCCAGAAAGATCAGGTCGTAGGCCGCGGACAGGGCGATCCAGGATGCGTACCTCTCGAAGGGGCGCCCGGCGAGCAGGTGGGTCGTCGTCTTGACCGCCGCCAGCGCGACCGGGACCGCGGCAGGGAAGAGCAGGAGCGGCAGGAGCAGATCGCCACGCCGGGTGCGGGTGGTCATGGCGGAAAACAGGGTGCCGACCGCCGCGAACCCGACCGTGTTCAAGGCGAGCGCCAGGATCGTCAGGGCGATCCGGCCGCTGAACCTGAAGTTGAACATGACGACCGCGATCGGAACCAGGATCGCCTCGATGGCCGTCATGAACAGGACGGTCGCCGCAACCTTGCCGAGGTAAAAGGCGCTGCGGTCGATCGGCGCCAGAAGGATTCCCTGGATCCGCTCCTGCTCCCGTTCGTTCTGGAACGAGCGGTTGATCGCCAGGACGCCCGAGAAGATGAAAGCCACCCACAGGACGCCTGGGCCCAGGGTCACGAAATCGATGACGGTGAAATCGAACGCGAAGTTGAATACCACCAGAACCAGCAGCGCGAAGAACAGGAGGCTCACGACCTGCTCGCGGCTGCGCAGCTCGATTCTCAAGTCCTTGCCCGCCACGAGGAGGACCGCCCGCCAGTAGCTCACGATCGGTTCCGCACCCCGCCTGCGGGAGACGCGCCGTCGAGGAGCGCCTCGATCTCCTTCGGGTCGACCGCGCGGGCGGGCCGATCGAGCGCCAGGAGGCCGTTCCGGAGCACAAGGACCCGATCGGAGGCGCCGAGACTCCTGCCGTAGTCGTGCGTGGCGATCACCGAGGTGCGGCCCGCCAGCCGCTCGTCATGCAGACGCTCCTCCAGGCGGCGCGAGGATTCCCGGTCCAGGCCGGTGAAGGGCTCGTCCAGCAGGATGATGTCAGGCCGGTGCAGGAGAGCGCGGGCGATCGCCAGGCGCTGCTGCATGCCCCGCGAGTAGGTCCCCACGCAATCCTCGCCGCGGTGATCGAGGCGGACGGCCCGGATCGCCTCCTCGGCCGCCCGCCCGGGATCGGGCAGACCGTACAGCCTCCCGTAGAAGAGGAGGTTCTCCCGGGCGGTCAGGTGGTCGTACAGAAAGGTCTGGTGCGACAGGAACCCGATCCGGCGGCGAAGCGCGGCGGCATCGTCGGACCCGCACGAATCGCCAAACAGGCGCAGGGTCCCGGACGTGGGGCGAAGGAGCGTGGCCAGGAGGCGGAGCAGGGTCGATTTGCCGGCGCCGTTGGGTCCGAGCAGGAGCACCGACTCTCCGGCGGGAACGGTGAGATCGAGGGGTTCGAGCGCGCCCACGTGACCATAGCGCCTGGCGAGCCTGCGTGCTTCGATCGCCGGCGTGGCGCCGCTCGTGGATGAGTCTCTCCGGAGGTCCGGGCTCACGAGCGCCCGGGAGATCCGCCCCGAAGGCCGGTGAGCCTGCTCTCGATCGCCTCGATGCGCCGCATCACGTCGACCGCTTCCCGGGTATAACGATCGGTCATCTCCCGGTAGTCCTTCTCGGCAATCTTGCCGGCGTGGTAGTCGAACTCGACGTCCTGGAGCGTCTCGTAGGCGACGGCCTTCAGGGCCATGAGCTCGCGCATCTCCGCTTCCAGGTCCGGCCCGTCGGTCAGGGGCGCGGCGACGTGCCGCACGAGCGGCGACAGCACGAAGGCGCACGCGGCGAGTGTCATCAGGATGCCCGCCAGGAGAAGCATCAGCGCTCCTCCCGCATTTCGCGGCGCACCCGCTCCAGGGCCTTCTGCTCCTCGGGCAGGAAGGGACGGTCGGCCGCCCCGCCGGCAGCGCTCCCGGTCCCCCCCGCCACGGCCCGGGCGCCCCACCGCCGCACGATGACGATCAGCGCCGAGCCGGCCAGGAGAATCGCGGCGAAGGGCGTGACCCAGGCGAGGAGCTCGAAACCCGACTTGGAGGGGGCCGAGCGGATCTGCGCCCCGTGGCGGGCGACATAGGCCGCCACGACCTGATCCGGCGTCTCGCCATTCCCTAGGCGCTCCGCGATCTCCTGCCGGATGGCGTCGGCCGTTCCACAGGTGCAGACGCGCACCGTCAGATCGGAGCAGCCGCAGTAGCACATGAGACGCCCTTCCACCTCCTGCAGGGCCGTCGGCGCCGCACCCGCCAGGGCGACCGCGGGTGTGGCGACGAGGAGGAGCACCATGACCATCCCGCGGGCGGCCTCAGGCGGCACGGCTCTCCACCTCACGCAGCTTCGCTTCGGCATCGCGCCTCCGGTCCCGGATGTCGGGGAGCATGGCGAACCAGGCGCCCAGGATCAGCACGCCCCCGCCGATCCAGATCCAGTTGACCAGGGGGTTCAGGTAGGCCTTGAGCGTCGCGCGACCCTCCTGGGGGTCGAACCCGGTCAGGATGAGGTACAGGTCGTCGCGCAGGGTGTAGCGGATGTCGACCTCGGTCGAGGGGTTCTGCCCCGCCTTGTAGAAATTCTGGCCGGGAACGAGCGTGCCGCTGCGGCGCGCGCCGTCGAACACCGCGAGCCGGGCCCCCATGAACTCGCGGTTGGCGTCGTCGTGGCTCACCATGTCCTCGAAGACCATCCGGTACCTCCCGACCGAGAAGCTCTCGCCGCGCCGGAGAGAGGCGGTCGCTTCCTGCTTGAACACGGTCGATCCGGTCACGCCAATCACGATGAGGATGAATCCGAGGTGCACCACGAAGCCGCCGTACCGGCGCTTGTTCCGGTCCACCAGGCTCAGGAACGCCGACGCGGCGTTCTGGCCGGTCACTTTCAGCCTGGATCGGGTGCCCCACCAGAACTCCATGACCGTGGTCGTGATGACGAACGTCGCGAGCGAGAACGACACGATGGCATAGACGTCATGCACGCCGCTCAGGAGCAGCGCTGCCGCCCCCCCGATGAGGGCCCAGAAGGGGACCTGGATCTTCTCCATCAGCTTGCGGGCGCTGGCGCGCCGCCAGGCGATCACCGGGCAGATCCCGGCGAGGGTCACCAGGGCGAAGGCGATGGGGACCATGATCTCGTTGAAGAAGGGGGGGCCGACGGTGATCTTCACGCCGCGCACCGCCTCCGACAGGATCGGGAACAGGGTCCCCCAGAGGACCGCGAAGGCCGCGCCGACAAGGAGGAGGTTGTTGAACAGGAACGTGCTCTCGCGCGACACGAACGAGTCGAGGCGGTGCTCGCTCTGGAGCAGCGGGAGCCGGTAGAGGAGGAGCCCCACCGACACGAGGGTGCACAGGCCGAGGAACGCGGCGAACACCGGGCCGATTTCCGACTTGGTGAAGGAATGGACCGAGGAGATGACCCCGCTCCTCGTGATGAACGTGCCGAGAATCGAGAGCAGGAAGCTCATGATCACGAGCGACAGGTTCCAGACCCTCAGCATCTTCTTGCGTTCCTCGATCATGACCGAGTGCAGGAAGGCGGTGCAGGTGAGCCAGGGAATGAGGGAGGCGTTCTCGACCGGGTCCCAGGCCCAGTAGCCCCCCCAGCCCAGCTCGACGTAGGCCCACCAGCCACCCAGAAGGACCCCCGTTCCGAGAAAGAACCAGGAGAGAATCGTCCAGCGGCGGGTGGTGCGGAACCAGGTGTCGTCGAGCCGGCCGGTGACGAGCGCCGCAATGGCGAAGGCGAACGGCAGCGTCAATCCGACGTAGCCCAGGTACAGGCAGGGGGGATGGATCGCCATGAACGGGTTCTGCAGCTGCGGGTTGAGCCCGTTGCCGTCTTCCGGGATGAACGCCAGGCGGACGAACGGACGCGCCATGAAGCAGACCAGTCCCAGGAAGAAAGTCGAAACGACGGCCAGGGTCGTGACCACCAGGGGCATCAAGGACCGGTTCCGCCGGCGATTGGTGAAGACGATGAGGGACGCGTAGGAGATCAGGATGAGCTGCCAGAACAGGAGCGACCCGGCCTGCCCTCCCCAGAGCGCCGTGAACTTGTAGATCCCGGGGAGGGCCCGGTTCGAGTAGGAGGCGACGTACTCGAGGTCGAACTGGTCGGTGAAAATGCAGTACTGCAGGCTGAGGACCGCGAGGAAGACGAGAGCCCAGGTGACGTAGATCGCGCGCTCGGCGCTGAGGACGAGCTCCCCCAGGCGCGCGCGCCAGCCATTGTAGGAGGCCAGGGCGGCCCAGGCGGAGGTCGCGAGGGCGACGAACAGGCAGAGGGCCCCGAAGTCAGCCATTCATCGCGGCAGAACCCCGGTATCCCGGGCGCCGGATGGGGAGTCCTCTCCCGCCGGTTTTCTGTAGTTGTTCGTCGCCCGGTTCTGCGCTTCGTACTTGGAGGGGCACTTGGCCAGAAGTGTGGACGCGGCGAAGGTCCCATCCGGACCGATCGAGCCCTCGACGACGGTCTCCGCCCCGTCCACGAAGGTGTCCGGGACTTCCTTCCGGTAGACGACGGGAAGCGTCTTGACACCGTCCGTCATGACGAAGCGGGCACCCGGAGTCCCCTCGAGTCTCCTGATGGAGCCCGGCTCGACGGTGCCGTTCACGCGGAAGTTGTCGCCGAGGTCGGTCTGGCGGGCCGGATCCAGGAACTCGGACACCGTCAGGTAATAGACCAGAGACCCTCTCAGGCCGACGCTGAACAGGATGGCAAAGCCCGTCACAAGGAGGGCGACTGTGATGACGATTTTCCGGGAGACTCGCTGCGCCACGGAGAGGGGCTGCTCCCAATGAGTTGAATCAGGCTCAGGTATGGCACCCGATGATATCGGAGGGGGATCGGCATGTCAACCGGCCGGCGGCGGCCTCCTCGGATGTGAGCTGAAGGTCCGAGTGAAAAAGTGGGTGCCTGACTTGACAGTTCCAAATCCGGGACTAAATTCTCTTTCAGAGAGTTTGTATATGTGCTTTTCTATAGATATAGATGACAAAATTTAGGCTGCACATATACGAATTTTGAGCGAATCCCGAATCCTCCCCTAAAACCCAACCCGAGACGCGGGGGCCGAAAGGCCCCCCACCCGCCTTGCAACTCGCGAATTCGGGTGCTAGAGTTTCCGGTCAAATCACCGAAAACCACGTGCAGAGGTGAGCCGTTGCTCGATGAAGCGATCAGCAGGCTGGAGAAAGAGCTGAAAGGCCTGGAGAAGGAGTACCGGGTCGATCTGCCGAAGGAAATCCAGCGTGCCCTGCAGATGGGGGATCTGCGCGAAAATTCCGAGTATCACTCCGCGCTCGATCGGCAGCAGTTCGTCAAGGCGCGCATCGGCCAGGTCCAGAAGCAGCTCAAGGAACTGTCGATGGTCAGCCTGAGCTCGCTGCCGAAGGACCGGGTGGCCCTCGGCTCCGTCGTCTCCCTGGTCGAAGGGGGGACGGGGAAGGCCCTCACGTATGAGCTGGTGATCCCCGACATGGCCGATTTTTCCAAGGGACTCGTCTCGGTCACGTCCCCCATCGGCAAGGCGCTGGTCGGACACCGGGCGGGGGACGAGGTGACGATCAAGACCCCTGCGGGAACCCACGTGTACGAGATCGAGACTCTCGTGACGCTGCACGACAAGGGAAACAAGTGAGCCTCACGAGCCGCGCCTCGCGCCTGCTCGTGACCTCCCTCGGCTTCACCGCCGCGGCGGCGCTCGGCTGCGCCCCGGCCTACGACGTCCAGACGCTTTACAACCAGCTGCAGAACAATGATATCGAGGTGCGCCAGGACGCCCGGGAGAAGCTCGAGGCGATCATCCAGGAAGGGAAATTCGAGGTGTTCGTGAAGGGCGCCCAGGGTGCGGTCAAGACGTACCGCGCTCCGGCGATCATCGACCTGGCGCGCATGGAGCAGCCGGCCGCCCGCGCCGCGCTCCGCGAGCTCCTGCGCCAGGACAAGCGCGTCATGATTCCGTACAACCCGATCCGCATGAAGCCGAGCTCGGAGGAGACCGACAGCCGCATCCTGGTCGCCCACCTGATCCATGGGAACGGCGGGGACCCCGAGGCGGTGAAGCAGCTCCTCGACGGTGCGGAGGCCGAGGCTCCCGACGTTCTCATCGGCACCTGCTATGCGCTGGGGGCGCTGCGCGATCCTGCGGGAATCCCGTTCCTGTCCATCGCATCCCGGCACCCGGAGCTGGAGGTGGCGCGCGCCGCGGCCCAGGCCCTGAGCGTGTTCAGCACCCCCGAGGCGCTCGCGGCGCTCAAGGCGCTGCTCAACCACCCGGCGGAGGAGGTCCGGAGCGAGGTCGTGTCAGGCCTGCAGCTCCACGACGGTCCGGAAGTCGCCGAGATGCTGAAGTCGGTGGCCGCCTCCGATCCTTCGCCCGAAATCCGGTCCTCGGCGATGAGCCAGCTCGGCCGCTTCAAGGACGCCTCGGTCGTCTCGTTTCTCATCGAGCGGTTGAAGGGGGGCGATGAGACGTCACGGCTGAACGCCCTCGGCGCCCTGCGCCAGCTGAGCGGCCAGAGGATCGGGCTCAATCCGCAGGCCTGGACCCGCTGGTGGGAGGCGAACGGGAAGACGATCGCCTCGGGGTCGTGACATGAGCCTGGAGTTCTACGAAGAGGTGGCCCGGCTCCTGCGCGCCGGTCGAGTCCTCGCGGTGGCGACAGTCGTCGCCCATCAGGGATCGGCACCCCGCCCGGCGGGGGCCCGGATGATCGTCACGGAGATCGGCGAGACCGAGTTCAGCGTCGGCGGGGGGGCGTTCGAGGCGCTGGTGATCGCGGACGCCCGGGATGCGATCCGTGAAGGCCGCGGCGTCGAAAAGGAGTACCGCTTCACGGAACAAGGGGACGGCGCCACGGGCATGGTGTGCGGCGGCCGCGTGCGCGTCCTGATCGAGGTCGTGCGGCCCCCCGCCTGCCTGTTCGTGTTCGGGGGCGGGCACGTCGGCCGCGAAATCGTCCGTCAGGGCGCGCGCCTCGGTTTCGCCGTGACCGTCGTCGACGACCGGCCGGAGTATCTCGCGGCCTCGCGGTACCCTGCCGGTGTGCGGCGGGTGCGCGTGGAGCGCGATTTCTCCTCCGGCCTGCCCGTGATCCCCGCGGGGGCGTTCGTCACGGTCGTCACCCGCTGCCACAAGACCGACCTCGCCGCGGTGCGCCACGCCGTAGGCCGCGGCGCCGCCTACGTCGGACTCATCGGGAGCCGCCGCAAGATCGTCACGGTGCTGACCCGGGCCGAGGAACTGGGATCGCCGAAGGAGGCCCTGCGGGAGGTGCGGGGGCCGATCGGTCTCGCCATCGGCGCCGAGACCCCCGAGGAGATCGCGGTCAGCATCGCGGCCGAAATGATCGCCGTTCGTCACCACGCGGCGATCGCCCGGGCGGAGCGGGCCCCGCGGCGGCGCGACCGGGACGCCGTCACGTCCGGCGGCACGGCGAGCATCACTCCGATCCATCGAGGGCGTCCGGCGCGGGCCCGTCCGGCTTCCTGATCCCCCGGTTGCACGCCTGTCCCGGCCCGGCCGGGGGCGTCCGGGCGGACGTTCCGGCATGCCGCGCCAGCGTCCAGAGGATCCGGGCGCCGGCCCGGATCGTCCCCGAGAACGTCCCCGTAATCTTCGAGACTCCCACGCGGCGCCGGTAGGAGACCGGCACCTCCGCGGTGCGCAGGCCCGCCCGAAGGGCCTTCACCTGCATCTCGGCCGTCCAGCCGAAGCTGCGGTCGGCCATCCCCAGATCGACCAGGGCGCCGAAGCGGATCGCCCGGAAGGGCCCGAGGTCGGTGAATCGCCCTCCGTAGAGAAGCCGCATGAGTCGCGTGGCGAGCCAGTTCCCGGCTCGGGCCTGCGGCAGCAGGGCGCCTTTCTCCCTGGTGCCCCGCATGCGCGAACCGATCACGAGGTCGGCGGCGTCCCGGGCGATCGGCTCGAGCAGGAAGGGCAGCTCCTCCGGGTGGTCGCTGAAGTCGGCGTCCAGGAACACCACGACGTCCGGCCTCTTGAGCTTCAAATACTCGATGCCGCGCAGGCAGGCGGCCCCGTACCCCGGCCGGGGCTCGAACAGGATCGAGGCCCCTCTCGACCGCGCGACCGCCGCGGTCCGGTCGGTGCTGGCGTTGTCGACGACCACGATCTCGTCGACGAGATGGGCCGGGATGGCCTCGAGGACCAAAGGCAGGGAGGCTTCCTCGTCGCGGGCGGGGATGACCACGGCGGTGCGCACTTCCGGCATTATACAGGTCCCGGCCCCGCGCGCCCGCCCGGGCTTTGACGCGGCCGCGGGCGGATGCTAACATCCGCACCCCTCACGCCGTCGCCCGGCCGTCCGTGCTCCAGGGAGGAACGAGTCGTGCCGAAGACCGCCAGACAGGCATGGACCGCGCGCGCGTCCGTTCTGGTCGGCCTCGTCGTCTCCATGCGCCCGAGCCAGTGGATCAAGAACCTGGTGGTGTTCGCGGCGCTGATCTTCGCCAAGAAGCTGGGGGAGCCGGCGCTCGTCCTGCGCGCCGCGGCCGCGTTCGGTCTCTTCTGCGCCACCAGCGGTGCGGTGTACATCTTCAACGACCTGTTCGACGCCGACCGCGATCGGAAGCATCCGGCCAAGGCGCGGCGGCCGATCGCCTCGCGGTCGGTCGGGACCGTGCCCGCCCTGACCGCAGCCATTCTCCTGCTCACCGGCGCGATCATGGCGGGGTTCGCCCTGTTCCCCCCGTTCGGCGCGGTCCTCCTGACCTACGTGGCGATCAACCTCGTCTACTCGTTCTGGCTGAAGGAGGTGGTGATCGTCGACGTCATGCTGATCGCCTCCGGTTTCGTGCTGCGCGCCGTCGGGGGCGGACTCGTCATCGACGTGTCGATCTCCCACTGGCTGGTGATGTGCACGATTCTCCTGTCGCTGTTCCTGGCCCTCTGCAAAAGGCGCCAGGAGCTCGAGAATCTCGAGGACCCGCACGGCCACCGCACCATCCTGCGCGAGTACTCGCTCGACTTCATCGACCAGATGATCAACGTGGTGACTCCCTCCACGCTGGTGGTCTACATCCTCTATTCCGTGTCCCCCGATGTCGAGATGAACCTCGGGACCAGGCACCTGTACCTGACGGTGCCCTTCGTCCTGTACGGCCTGTTCAGGTATCTGTACCTCGTGCACCGGAAAGGGGGCGGGGGCAGTCCGACCCACGCGCTCCTGACCGATCGGCCGCTGCTCGTGTGCGTCGGGCTGTGGGCCTTGACGGTGGTCCTCCTCCTGTCCCAGGCGGGCCGGTCTGGGTCATAATGGACCGGTCGGGCGCGCGCCGCCCGGGGAGGTCCCTGTTGCCGAAACCGCTGATTGCCGCTCTCCGCACCACCCCCGGGGCCGTGCTCGACGACTACGGCCGCCTCATGCGGCTGGCCTCCTACCGATCGGTCATCGACCCTTCCATCCCCACGATCCTCAAGCTGAACCTGTCGTGGACGAAGTACTTTCCGGCCTGCTCCAGCCAGCCGTGGCAGGTGGAGGGTGTGGTCAAGGCGATGCGGGAGGACGGATACGACCACCTCGTGCCGGCGGAGAACAAGACGGTGGTGACCGACCCCTGGAAAGGGGCGGCCAACAACCGCTGGCTGCCGGTCCTCGAGCGGTACGGTCTCAAGTTCACGGCCCTGCCGGAGGTGCCATGGCAGGTGTTCCGGTTCCGATCCCCCCTCCTCAGGCTGAACGAGATCTTCCCGGAGGGGATCGAGATCCCGGCGATCTACCCCGGCAAGAACATCGTCCATCTTCCCACGGTCAAGACGCACGGGCACGCGGTGACCACGGGATCGATCAAGAATTCCTTCGGCGGCCTACTGAAGGAGGTGCGCCACTACGCCCACAAGTACATGCACGAGGTGCTGGTCGATCTGGTGTACATGCAGAAGGAGCTCCACCCGGGCGTGTTCACCGTCATGGACGGCACGGTGTGCGGCGACGGGGCGGGTCCGCGGACGATGCAGCCCGTGGTGGCCAACGTGATCCTGGCCGGGGCCGATTCGGTGGCGATCGACGCGGTGGCGGCGCGCCTCATGGGATTCGATCCGCTCGCCATCCCGTACCTCAGGATGTGCCACGATCGCGGCCTGGGGATCGCGGATCCGCGTGACATCCATCTGGTGGGGGACGACATCACGTCGCTCAACCTGGGATTCAGGACGACGCGTTCCCTGGTCATCTGGGGAGACCAGATGCTGCGACGGGGGCCGCTGCGTTTCCTCGAGAAGATCGCGCTGCACTCGCCGCTCGTGGTCTGGGCCCCGGCGGCATCGAACCTCTACCACGACTTCCTCTGGTACCCGATCATCGGCCAGGCCCGGATCGCCCGGTTCCGCCGCACGGAATGGGGCCGGCTGTTCGACGACCGCTATGGCCGGCCGCGCGGCCCGGCGGGGGCGGTCTCCGGAGTGGCCGGAACCCCCGCACGGAATGGGTGACGGGCGCGCGCCCGGGATCCCTTCCCGGGACATCTGCCGCTCCCTGGGGCCGGCGCTTCTCCTGCTCGCCCTCGGAGCCTGCTCCGGAGCCGGCGCCCCGCCGGGCCCGGCGCGGAATGGGCCCAACGTCCTGCTCATCACCGTGGACACGCTGCGGCCCGATCACCTCGGCTGCTACGGCTACCGCCGGCCCACGAGCCGCTCCATCGACACCCTCGCGCGGCGCGGCGTCGTGTTCAAGCAGGCGATCACCGCGGCCGGCCGGACGGTGCAGTCGTTCCCCTCGATCCTGACCGGCGTCTATCCCATGGTGCACGGCCTCCGGTATGAGGGGCAGAGCTTCGAAGCGATGAAGGGACGGCTGACCCTGACCGGGGCCCTCAAGAAGAGGGGTTACGAGTCGTTCGCCGTGACCCAGGGGCTCAACGTAGGGCTGCACTACGATTTCGATCTCTACGATCCCGACATCTACCTCGATCCGGAAGGGAAGCGGGTCTACGTGCCGTCGCGAAGCGACAGCGACGCGACGCGCAAGGCCGTGCAGTGGCTCAGGAACCGCAAGCGGAAGGAGGCGCCGTTCTTCCTGTGGATGCGTTACAACGCGCCCCACTGGCCCTACGAGGCCCCGGCGCCGTATACCGAGATGTTCGATCCGGACTACAAGGGGCCGCACGATTTCAACGACGAGGCGGGGCCGGGCGTCGAGCGGGGCGACATCATCTTCGGCAAGACCCGTCTCCCGGCGCGCCAGATCGAGCACGCGGTGGCGCACTACGACGGGGAGGTGGCGTGCGCCGATCACGCGGTGGGGGAGCTCCTGGGCGTGCTTCAGGGAATGGATCTCTTGAAAGCCACCCTCGTCGTCCTGACCGCCGATCACGGCGAGAGCCTCGGGGAGCACGATTACTTCTTCGAGCACGGCGCGTACCTGTACGAGCCCACGGTGCGGGTGCCGCTCATCATCAGCTACCCGCCCTCGCTGCCGGCCGGCATCGTCGTCCCGACCGTGGCGCGCACCATCGACATCGTGCCGACCGTCCTGCAGCTCGCGGGCCTGCCGATTCCATCCGGGCTCCAGGGGGTGAGCCTGGTCCCCTGGATGCGTGGCGGGAAGGAGCCCGGGCCGCTGGCCTATTCCGAGTCGGGGAGGAACTTCTACAAGGAGAACCCCAGGCAGTATGTCGAGGGCGTGGCGGGAAAGTGGCGCATGCTGCGCAGCGACCGCTTCAAGCTGATCATGATCCCCAGGGCATCGGGAGAACCGGACTGGGAGTTCTACGATCTCGAGTCGGATCCGGGTGAGACGGCGGGCGCCGCCGGCCGCTTTCCGGCGGACGAGGCCGTCCTGCGCCGGGCGCTCCTCGATCTCCTGGCCGCCGACCCGGGACGGGACGACCGCGCCGAGCCGGTGCTGCCACCCGGACTGGAGGACGACCTCCGCTCGCTCGGCTACGTCGGGGGCAAGAAGCCGTGACCGTCGGGCCGGACACGGCCGCGGCGGATGGGGTCCGGCGCTCGCTGCTCGCCCTGGCGGCGGTCTGTCTCCTGGTGAACCTCCCGGCCCTGCGTCCGGGGTTCATTCACGACGACCACAAGATCATCGAGCAGAACGAACGGATCCGCGACCTGTCGCGGGCGCCGCGCCTGTTCGGGAGCGGCTATTGGACCACCGGCGACGTCGAGGTGCCGAGCCTCTACCGCCCGGTCACCATTCTGTCGTTCGCCCTGAACCACGCCGTCTCCGGCCTGCGCCCCTTCCCGTTCCGTCTGTTCAACCTGTTGGCGCATCTCCTGAACACCTGGCTCGTCTTCCGGATCGCGGAGCGCGCGTTCCGTACGGCCCCGGAGCTGGTGTCGGGGCCCGGGGAGCGCGCCCTGCCCGTGCCCCTCTTCGCGGCCCTTCTGTTCGCCGTCCATCCGGCGCATACCGAGGCGCTCGGGGAGGTGGTGGGGCGAGCCGAGCTCCTGGCCGGGGCGGGTGTCCTCGGCTCCGTTCTCGCCTTCCTGCGCGGCAGGGACGCGGAGGCCGACGCGCCGGGCGCCGGCCGGACGGAGCGGCGAGGCGTTCGGCCGTGGCGTGACTACGCCCTGTCGATCGCGCTGGTGGTGCTCGGCTTCCTCTCCAAGGAGAACGCCGTGGTGGCCCCGGCGCTCATCGTGGCCGCCGACCTCCTCATCGTGCGCCGCCGGCCCGCCTGGGCCTTTCACCTGACGTCGGTCATGGCCCTGCTGTCTGCGCTCGGGCTCCGGTCCGCCGCGCTCGGGGGCCTCAATCCCATGGGAGCGATCCCGTTCATCGACAATCCGATTGGCCACGCGCCGTTTCTGGAGGCCCGGCTGACGGCTCTCAAGGTCCTGGCCCGGTACGCCGGCCTCTTCGTCTGGCCGGGCCGGATGTCGATCGACTACTCGTATCGGGCGATCCTTCCGGCCGCCGGGATTGCGGATGCCGGATCGCTCGCGGGGCTCCTGATCCTGCTCGCGTGGATCACGGGCGTGGTGGTGTCGTGGAGGAAGGCCCCCGGGCTGGCCTTCGCGCTGACGCTTCTCGGCCTCCCCTTCGTGCCGGTCGCCAACCTCCTGTTCCCGATCGGGACGATCATGGCGGAGCGCCTGATGTACCTGCCCTCCGCCGGATTCTGCCTGACGGCGGCGGCGATCCTCGCCCAGACGGCGGCGCGCCTCCGGCCGACCGGCCCGGTGCCGCGTCGCATCAGCCCGGCGCTCATGGCGGCGGGAGTCCTTCTGGCGGCGCTCTCGGCACGGACCATCGTGCGGCTCCGGGAATGGCGCGACGACTACACGATCTTCCGCGCCGCGGTGCGCGTCGCGCCGGACAGCGTTCGAGCGCTGTTCAATTATGGCGCGGCCTGCGAGGCGCGGGGCCACGACGATGAAGCGGTCGCGGCCTACCGGAAGGCCATCGGCCTGTGGCCCGACTTCGGCGACGCCCACTACAACCTGGCGGGGATCGAGGCGCGCCGGAAGCGATGGGAGGACGCGGTCGAGCACTACCTTTCCGCCCTCCGCCTGCAGCCGGGGAACGTGCAGTACCTGGTGAACCTGGCGAGGAGCCTCACGGCCCTCGGACGGGGGGCGGAGGCGCGGGACTACCTGCGCCGCGCGATCGTCGTCGATCCGGGGAGCGCCCTGGCCTTCACCAACATGGGGGCCGCCGAGCTCTCGCTGCGGAACCCGCAGGCGGCGATCGCGGCCTACGAGGAGGCCGTGCGCCTCGAGCCGGACAACGCCGATTACGTCCGGAACCTCGGTGTGGCGCAGCACCAGGCGGGGGACCGGCGGGCGGCGGCGAGCTTCCAGAGAGCGCTGGCCCTCCGGCCGGGGGACCCCGACCTGCTCGACGGCCTGGGGCTGGCCCTTCTGGACGCGCAGCAGACCGAGGCGGCCCGGCAGGCGCTGCGGCAGGCGGTGTCCGCGCGGCCCGACCATCCGGTCTACCACTACCATCTGGCCCGGGCGTTGGAGCAGGCGGGGGATCTGGCGGCCGCCGCCACGGAACACCGCGAGGCGATCCGTCTGGCGCCGTCCGTCCCCGTTCCCTACCGGGCGCTCGGTCTGCTCCTCGAACGCATGGGAGACCGTGACGGGGCGCTCGCGGCGCTCGAGCGCGCCGCCGCGCTCGATCCCGGCGGCACCGTCATGGACGCCAAGGCGCGGGCGCTTTTGAAGGGTCTCCGCCGGTCGTCGGGGGGGAAACGCTCTCCCTGAGCTTCTCGAGGACCGCCAGGGCGACCGCATTGCGCGGGTCGATCGCGAGCGCCTTGCCGGCTTCGTAGCCGGCCAGCTCGAGCTGCCGGAAGCTCAGATGCAGGGCGGCGAAATAGGAGTGCGCGCCGGCGCTCCGCGTGATGTCGTACACCAGGAAGGAGTATCCGGGCGTGGCCACGGGGGTCTGGCTGCGAAACGGCTCGTACAGATCGTGCGAGGCCACCGACCCCTTGTCGGTCTCGTCGAGGAAATGGACCGAATGCAGGACCATGGCGCTGATCGCCACGACCTCCCGGGGCGCATCCGCGGGGACGCGCACCGGGCGCGTCTTGGCATTGTCCAGGTTTCCCGAGCCGGGGGTGTACTGGTACCGCAGCCCGTAATACCAGGGATCGGAGTTCCCCGAGAAGGCGCAGTAGATCACCGGCAGGTTCTCCTGCTCGGCATAGCGGCGCAGGGCCTTGGCCGACTGCCCCCAGTCCAGGTTGGAATCGAGCAGGTGGAGGTGGCCGTTGCGCGGCCCGCCGACGATCTCGTTGAAATAGGCCAGGTGGTGCGGCGCGATGCCCGCGGCCGCGACCACGTTCCAGGCGAGGCACGCCGCCGTCAGGACGGCCGCCGGGCGGCCTGCCCGGCCGGGATCGGCTTCGGCGCGCGGCATGAGAATCCGCCCGGCCGCGACGTACAGGAACGGATAGATGGGCAGGATGTGCCGCAGGCCGATATTGACCTTCCACAGGGAGGTGATCGCGACGACCCCCGCGATCGGGATCCAGAGGAACATCTCCTCCTTCATGCGGAGCCGGCGCCCGCGCAGCAGGGCGGCCAGCGTCCAGGCGACGAGCAGGAGCGTGCCAATCGGCGTCTTGACCAGGTAGGCATACAGAAAGTAGTACCACCAGCCGTCCTCCGAGTACGCGCCGTTCAGGTAGGCCATGTGTCCGGTGCCGGAGTGGTAAAGGCCGCGCTGCAGGCCGACGACGTACGCCGGCAGGCCGGTGAAGCCGTAGCAGGCCGCCAGGACCAAGAAGGAAACCGCCGCCACGCAGAGCGCGGCCAGGACGAGGCCGGCCAGCCGCCGCGACAGCGGCGCGCGCGGATCGCCCGGGCCCCTCCTCCAGGGGATCGCCGCCACCGGGAAGCGCAGCAGGAGCAAGCCGCAAAGCAGAGCCCCGAAGATCGGCACCAGCCAGATCGAGGTGTATTTGGAGGCGAAGGCCCCCCCGACCATGGCGCCGCACACGGCGAGCCTCGCGGGGGACGGACGCTCCGTCCAGGTCCACAGGGCGTAGACGGCGAGGTAGATGAACAGCGTCTCGCCGAGGTCGGTGGTCACCAGGGACGAATGCGCGACGACGTTCGGATCGAGCACGTACAGCGCCAGGCCCAGAAGCGCGCCGCGCGCCCCGAACAGCGTCCGCCCCCAGCGGAAGAGGAACCAGCCGAGCAGGAGTGACAGGAGCAGGACCGGCAGCCGGCCGAGCAGGAGCAGCGTGTCGTTCGGGAGCCGGTTCTCATGCACGAACAGGCGGCCTATGTTCCACTCCTCGGACTGCTCCCACAGGGCCCCCGAGGGGAACGCCAGGTCGAGCGGGAGAAGCGGCAGGGCCGCCCATTCCTTGATCAGGGGGGGATGCTCGGGGTTCAGGCGAAAATCGCCCTTCGTCAGGTACGAGTAACCGGCGGCAAGGTGCGCCGCCTCGTCGCTCGTCTGGGAGGACTCGCCGATGAAGATCAGCCCCTGGAGGAGAAGGACGGCGAGCAGGACGAGAGCGAGCGGAACGGCGCGCGCCTCCCAGGGGTCCTTCCCCGGCGGTCCGTTTCCTGTTGAAGATCGGCTGGATTCCGCTCTGGCCATGGGTGCGCGCGGGCCCGCCGCGTGGCGGGCACGGGAGCGGGGGATGCTACTGCACGCCCGGTGCGGGGTCAACCGCGGCCGGGAGCCTCCATGCTAGGATGCGCGCCATGGGCCGGCCTCGTGAATGGTCATCGCACCCGCTCGTTCTGGGCGGACTCGTCCTGGTCTTCTTTCTTCAAGTGTTCAGCGAGAGCCGGTCCAAGTCGACCACGTTCGACGAGACGGCGCACATCGGCGCCGGGCTCTCGTACCTGAAGACGGGGGAATTCAAGGTCAACCTGCAGCACCCGCCTCTCCTCAAGGAGATCGCGGCGCTCCCCCTGCTCCTGATCGGCGCCCGGCTTCCGATCTCGCCGGAGGACTGGGCGGCGATCGACGACACGCCCGATCCGTTCTTCCAGTGGCAGCTCGGCAACGAGGTGCTCTTCGAAAACGGGGAGGGGCGCGTCGTGTCGTGGTCGCGCTTTCCGTTCGTCCTGCTGTCGATCGCCCTGGCGGGCCTGATCGTCGCCTGGGGCCGGAAGCTCCTGGGGGCGACCGCGGCGGCATGCGCCCTCCTGCTCCATGTCTTCGATCCGACCATCGTGGCCCACGCCCCCCTGGTCGCCACCGACTCGGGTCTCGCGCTCTTCGCCGTGCTGTTCTTCTTCGCCCTCTGGCACTACCTCAATCACCGGAGCCTGAAGCGGCTCGTCTGGTGCGGTCTCGCTCTCGGACTGCTCCTGGGCGCGAAATTTTCCGGCGTCTTCCTGATGATGGCCGGCTTCGCTCTCCTGGTCTGGGCGACGCGCTGGATCCCCGCGGCGGTGCCGATGCGCCAGTCGACGCTGGTCGACCCCTACGCCTCGGAGGAGGGCGGGCAGAGACTCGCCTGGTGCCTGTACGCCTTTCTCGCCATGTGCGCCGTCGCGGCCCTCGTGCTGCACGCCTTGTACCTGTTTCCGCGCAACCCGTTCCTGTACATCGAGGGGATCAAGATCATCAACGCCGATCACGATCCGGGGTACTGGGCCTTCATGGCCGGGCAGTTCAAGCCGCGTTTCCTGACCTATTACCTGGTCTCGTACCTGCTCAAGGAGCCGCTCCCGGCGATCATCCTGGCCGCGATCGGAGCGTGGGCGCTCGTGCGGCGAGGGGCCGCGCCGGCCATGGACCGGGCCTTCCTCCTCCTGCCGCCGATCTTCTTCTTCGCGGTCTACACGCTCTTTTCGGACAACCTCGGCTTCCGCTACATGATTCCCGCGCTGCCGTTCCTGCACCTGGTCGGCGGGGCCGGCCTGGCGTCTCTCCTCAAGGACGGAGGGGCCTGGCGGAAGGCGTCCGCCTGCGTTCTCATCGCGTGGATGGTCGTCGCCGGGACCGGCATCTATCCTGACCATCTCTCGTACTTCAACGAGATGGCCTGCCTGCTCTCGGACCCCGGGAAGACGGGCCTGGACGGAGGCGCTCGCTGCGGGTACCTCTGGCTCGACGACAGCAACGTCGACTGGGGGCAGAGCCTGAACCAGCTGAAAGACTGGCTGGCCCGCCACCCCCCCAGCGGGGTTCTCAGGTTCGCTTATTTCGGCAGCGTCCGCCCCGAGCACCTGGGGATCGAGGCGGTCCGTGTCACCGTCGAGGACCTGCAGCGAGGACCGAGTCCGGGCACCTACGCATTGAGCGCCCACATCCTGGCCCGCGCGATCGGCCGGCTGCGCGCCCGGCACGGTGACGGGCCGGACAACTGGCTCCTGCATCTCCGTCCGACCGCAATCGTCGGCCACGCCTATTACATCTACGACGTCCCATCCGCCCCCTGATCGAGAGGCCGCGCGAGCGCACCGTGATGGTGGTGCGCCCCGGCCTGCTTCGATCCAAATCTCAGCCTCAGGAAGATCTGGGCGGAAACCGGTCGCTCCCCGTAGACCGGCTCGAGGCGGTCCTCGAAGCGATAGACGGTCAGGGCCGCCCCCAGACCGGCGTCTGCGGCCGGAAAGGACGGCAGCTCGCGCGTGTATCCGACCGTCAGGGCCTCCACCGCCACGCGCCGCGCCGGAACGGTCGAGGGCCTCTGGGCCTTGTTCTGCAGCTCGAACAGATCGCGGTCGACCCGCTCGGCGCGACCGTAGATGAAATGCTTCCCCCCCAGCTTCCAGATCCCTTCGAGCAGGCTGCCCCACTCCTGGGCGCCATCCTCGAGGAGGTTTCTGCCGGCCACGAGCGTCGCCGCGGCGAACCCGCCTTCGTGGCTCCGCTCGAATTCGACCGAGGCGGTCTGGCGCGTCTGGTCCCCGTCCTCGACCGCCTCGGGGCGCTCCCGGCGGGCCGCCGACACCTGAAGGTAGAGCCCGGGGGCCGGGCGCCAGGACAGGCGGGCCGCGTACGAATCGAGGCCGCCCTGGTCCACGTCCCAGCGGTTTTCATCCGGCTCCCGTCCATGGAACGCCGAGGCCTCGAGGCCCAGGCGCCCGAGCTGGACTCCGGCGGTGAGGACGTCGGCGGAGATGTGGGTCGAATCCTGGTTGTGATGCGCCAGGGGGGCCAGCGGGTTCTCGGAGGCCGAGAGCCTGTGGACGAACGGGGTGGGGCCCACGGTCGGCTCCCCGACCGGCGCCACGCCGATCCGGACGCTCCGCGCCGGCACGAGCTCGACGGTCAGGCGGGCCCCCAGCTGCACGAACAGGTCATGAGCGTGCTGGCGGTCCACCAGGAGGACGTCCCGGTACGTTTCGCCTCTCTGGAAGAGCAGCGGAGCGCCGGCGGGGGCGATGGTCATCGGCTCGGCACTGAAGGTGCCGAGAAGATCGAAGGTTCCAGGACCCCACCGTCTCGACGTGACGATCATCAGATGGTTGACCGAGTCGAAATCCTGCTCGCCCGAGGGACCGCCCTGGCGGTTCGACGTCAGGAAGGCGTATCCGTGATAGACGGTGCTCCACGTCGCCCCTGGCGCCCTGGTTTCCGTCCGCTCACGTGGAGGAGACGGATCCTCGGAACCGAAGGCCAGAACCGGGACGAGCACCCACAATGCGTAAACACGTGTTCGCATGCGCTACCTCGATCGACACGCGGCCGCATGCTGCAGGACGGCACGACGCGCGCGTCAGAAACTCAGAGCCGTGCAAGGCGGAGGATCAGGGACGCGGAGGCGGGCCGATCAGCAGAGGATCGAGGCGTGGCGAAGGTATGCGGGGACGGTCTCGACGTGCGCCGGAGGGTACCAGAGACGGGCAGGACCCTTCGCGGCGACCGGATCGACCGCGGGGGCTTCCGCAAGGGAACGAGCGGCGTGCGGACGCTTCTCCTGACCCGGTGCCGCGAAACCGGTTCCAAGCCCCGCCGTTCTCTCGGGAAAGCCGGATGACGGCTCGACGGTGCAGCAGGCGGCGGCCTTCATGCCGAGATCGCAGCGCGCGGAGGTCTTGCAGCAGGGCATCGAGTGCATCGAGGCCTGCGCGCAGTAGAGGGCCGGTCCGCCGGCGACGAGCAGGGCCACGGCCGTCACCAGCGACAGGATACGACTCCGTGTCCGCATGCCGTCAATATACACGGCACAGCCCGGCCCGGCAATCGGGAAAGCGCGGAGGATGATGCTAGACTAGGCGGTCTTTTTCGGGGTCGTGACATGAAGCCGCAGAAGGGGATACGGAAGATCGCCGTCCTGGGGGCCGGGAAGATCGGCGAGAGCCTGATCGGCGGCCTGATCGACGCCGGGCTCGTGGCGCGCGATCAGGTCGTGGCGACCGCGAGGCATCAGGAGCGCCTGGACTCGCTGTCCGCCCGCTTCCGCGTCGCCACGACCCTCGACAACGCCCAGGCGGTGCGCGGCGCATCGGTCGTCATCCTCGCCGTCAAGCCGCAGGCCATGGGCGAGGTCCTCGCCGGCATCCGGGGACGGGTGACGCGCCAGCAGCTGGTCCTGTCGGTGGCCGCCTCCGTGGACACGGCGTTCATCGAGAAGCGGCTCGGTCCGCGCGTTCCGATCGTGCGCGCCATGCCGAACACCCCCTGCCTGGCGCGGCAGGGGATGACGGTCCTGGCGCGGGGTCGCTTCGCCGACGCCCAGCACCTGGAAGTCGCGCGCCGGATCTTCGAGCCGCTCGGGCGCTGCCTGATCCTGGAAGAGCGGCACATGGACGCGGTGACCGGCCTGTCGGCTTCGGGGCCCGCCTACATCTACGTCGTCATCGAGTCGCTTGCGGAGGGGGGGGTGAAGGTCGGCCTGCCGCGCGACGTGGCCACCACCCTGGCGGCGCAGATGGTGCTCGGATCGGCCACCATGGTCCTGCAGACGGGGGAGCATCCCGCCAAGCTCAAGGATGGGGTGACCACGCCGGCTGGGTGTACGATCGACGGGCTCCTCGAGCTGGAGGAGGGGGGGCTGCGGGTGACGCTGATCAAGGCGGTCGTCCGCGCCACCCGGCGGGCCGCGGAGCTCATCCACGGATGAGCGGATCCGGATACCGAGGTCGCCGGTTTCTGGTATCCTCTTGCCCCTCTTGAGGAAAGGAGGCCGACGGAAGAGTTCGAGACGAGGCGTGAACGAGTTGACACGGTGTCCAAACCCAGCGAGAGAGAGGAGGGACATTTCATCCATGAGCAGACGGAACAGCATCGTCGCCATTGCGGTTCTGGCATGCGTCGCGGCGGTCGGCTGCGCCAAGGCCCCCCAGGAGGACATTGACGCGGCCCAGGCCGATATGGACAAGGCACGCGAGGCGCAGGCGGAGACCTGGGCCCCGAACGAGTACCAGGCCGCCGACTCCACCTTCAAGGCAGCGAATGACGAGATCCAGGCGCAGAACGCCAAGTGGATCAAGAACTACGACAAGGCCAAGGAGCTTCTGACGAAGTCGAAGGAAGAGGCCTCCAAGGCAGCCCAGGCCGCCGCCGCGAACAAGGAGCAGGCCAAGACCGATTCCGAGGCGTCGATTGCCGCCGCCGACACGGCGGTCGCGGCCGCCGAGGCCGGTCTCAAGGTCGCCCCGGTCACGAAGGACTCCAGGGCCGACCTCGCCCTGTTCAAGACCGACCTGGAAAACCTGCGCGGGACGCTCGAGCAGGCGCGCCAGGCCTTCGGTGCAGGCGACTACAAGAAGGCGCTCGAGAGCGCCAACTCCGTGAAGGACAAGGCCACCTCCATTGCTGACCAGCTGGAGCAGGCCAAGCAGAAGAGGGCTGGCCAGGCCAGGGCCCGATAGCCTGGCGCTCCACGGCACCCCGGCCCGCCCGGCGCGGGCCGGGGTCCTGCATCCCGGATCCGTCCCTTCGATCGGTCGTCCCGCATTCGATGTCTTGAGGCGCGCTGCACTCCTCCTCGCGGTCCTGTGCATCATCTCCGCGTGCGGGCGTCCTCCTCTCGACGACATGGATGCGGCCCGCTCGGCGATGGAGCGGGCGGAGGCCGCCGAGGGGGTCTCGCGCGCCTCGGCCCCGTGCGCCGCGGCCCGGGAGGCGCTGGTGCTGGCCGAGGCCGAGGTTCGGCTGGAGTCCCGTCGCCGGGCGCTGTCCCGGGACTTCGAAGAGGCCGCGCGCCTCATGTCCGAGGCCCGGATCGCGGCGGAGATCTGCGCCTACCAGGCGACCGTGGCGCGGGCCCGCATCAGGACACGCGCGGGCGCGGCGATCAAGGAGCTGACCGCCGTGTTGCCGCGGGTGCACGCGCTGGCACGCCATGCCTGGGACGCGGACAGCGCCCAGGCCATCCTGCAGGCCGACGTGGCCCTGGGGGAGGCGAAGCGGGCGTTCGAGAAGGGGGAGTATGAACGGGCGCTGGAGGCGGCGGAGCGCGGGCGCTCCCGCCTCGCCGGAGCGGTCGGCGAGCTCAACCGCGCCTTCGATGCGCTGCACAGCAGCCCGCGGCGCGCCGTGTGGAGACGGTGGGTGAAGGAGACGCTCAAAGAGAGCACGGCGACCGGCAAGCCGGTCATCATCGTCGACAAGCTGCGGCGGCAGCTCCGGCTGTTCAAGGGGAAGGACGAGGTGGCCTCGTATCGTGCCGATCTGGGGCTGGCCGGCGTGGCCACCAAGACGCAGGCGGGGGACGACGCGACACCGGAAGGACGCTACCGCGTGACCGAGGTCCGCGGTCCGGGTCAGACCAGGTACTATCGCGCTCTCATGCTCGATTATCCGAACGCCGAGGACCGTGAGCGGTTCCGCAGGCTGCAGCGCAGCGGCCAGGTCCCGAAGGGGAAGGGGATCGGCAGCCTGATCGAGATCCACGGCAACGGGGGACGGAGCCAGGACTGGACCCAGGGGTGCGTGGCCCTCGAAAACGACGAGATGGACGATCTCGTCCCGAGAGTGAAGGTCGGGACGGCGGTGACGATCGTCGGGACGATTCCGGAAGAGGTGGTGCCGTGAACGGAACCCCGCCGAACCCGACTAACGTGGCGCGATCGGCCTGGCGGCGTGCGATGCCCCTGCTCGTTCTCGCCGGCTTCGTGCTGCTCGCCGGGGGCCTGATCCTGCGCCTGCGACAGGAACGGCTGCATCCCGGTGCGGCCGACCCGACCCCGCTCGACGCCGCCGATCAGAAGGAGTTCCGCGCTCTCGAGAAACGCGCGGCGGCCCTGGAGAGCCAGATCGCCGCCCTCCGTCCGAAGGGGACCTACGTGATCATCGACACCGGGCGGAATCTCCTGACTCTGGTCAAGAACGACCGGCCGGCGCTCGAGGCGGTCTGCTCGACCGGAAGCGGGCGCGCCCTGTCGGACCCGGTCAAGAAGCGGTTGTGGGTGTTCGACACGCCGCGGGGCGAGTTCGACATTCGCGCCAAGCACCCCAACCCGGTCTGGATCAAGCCCGACTGGGCGTTCCTCGAGATCGGGGAGCCGATCCCGCGCGACCTGGCGGCGCGCCTCGCGCCGACCGAGCTGGGCGACTACGCCATGGATCTGGGCGACGGGTACCTGATTCACGGCACGCTCTACGAGCGCGCCCTGGGGCTGAGCATCACCCATGGCTGCGTGCGTCTCGGAGCGCGCGACCTCGACATGGTCTACCACAGCATCCGCATCGGCACGCCGGTCTACATCTTCTGATGAGCGGCGCACGGATGCGGGCCGGATGGACTGCGGCGCTTCTCCTGGCCGCCCTGGGGGCAGGGAGCGCGAAGGCGCCGACCCGGGGAGACCTCCATGCGCTCCGTCGCCGGGTCGCCCTGCTCGAATCCGAACTGGCGCTCTCCAAGACCCGCAAGCCGTACGTGATCGTCGACGCGGAGGCGAAGCTCCTCCGCTACCGGCTGCTCGGGATGACGATGCGTGAGCTCCCGCTGCAGGCGATCGAAATCGGCGGACTCGCGCGCGCGGGTGAGGGGGGAGCTCCCGGTCTCCTGGCGCACGCCGGGACGGTGTTCCTGAAGGAAAAAGATGGAGATCCGCGCCTCTCGCCGCTGACGCCCGCCGAGATCGAGGCGGGCGCGGCGGACGAAAACGTGGCGGATGCCCTGCCTCCCGAGGCGCCGGCCGGCTACACGCTGCATTTCCGGCAGCGCGTGGCCATCCGGGTCGAGGGACTGCCGGAGAGCCGCGGTGCGTTCTCGCGGGCCGCCGGATGGTGGCGGCGCCTCTGGCCGGGCGCGCGCCACGGCGCCGATCGGATCGACCTGCGCGTCGCCCTGCGCCTCGAGGAGGGGACGGCGCGCGAAGTCTACCGATCCCTCGTTCCGGGGGAGCCCATCGTCCTCGTTCCGCCACGTGGTTACCTGCTGCCGGACGTCGGCCAGGAAGCTCCGGGCAAGATCAAACCGGGCAAGGCGGTCAAGGTGCCGGCCGAGAAGCCCGGTCCGCCGGCGGAAGGGGTCCCCTTCCAGATTCCGCCGCCGATCGAGGCCCCGCCCGAGGAGGAATCCCGTCCGGCGAACGGCGGCGAGCCCGGCGACGAGAATGCCCCTGCCGTCGAGGCCGAGCCGGATCCCGATTGGGAGGAGGTTCCACCCGCCGAAGCCCGGCCGACGCCTTCCCCCGGGCCGGGCGACGCGGAAGCGGGCCCGCCGCAGGATGCCCCGCCCTCCGGCGGGGCTTGATTTCACGCCCCTCGGGCACAATCATCAGGACCGTCGCTGGAAGGGGATCTCGATGCCGCTGGCCGTTGCCGAGCTCCAGGAAGACCTCCTGGCCATCATGGACCGCAAGAACCACTGGGCCTGGCCCCACATCAACGAAGGGCACGCCACGCGGGCCCAGCTTCTCTTGCACTTCGCGCAGGAATTCGACGTGTATGTGCGCGACTTCCCCGTGCTCCTGAGCCGGGTGCACGCCCGCTGCCCGCACCCCGAAGTGCGGCAGGACCTCGCCGAGAACCTCTACGAGGAAGAGACCGGGAAGCTGAGCAAGGGGGTGCCCCATCCCGAGCTGTTCCTGATCATGATGGAAGGGCTCGGGTTCCCTCGGGCGCGCTTCACCGGGATCGAACTGATTCCCGAGGCGGCCGCCTACCGCGCCTTCATCGATCAGGTCACCACGCGCCGCCCGTGGATCGAGGGGGCCGCCCTGGTGACGATCTTCATCGAGGGGAGCGTCGAGGATCGCCGCCGGGTCACGACGCCCGAGCCGGAGGATCCGGTCGATCTCGAGGCCGAGCTGCGCCGGAACGCACTGGTCTCGCACTATGGCGTCGATCCCCGCTTCCTGGACCTGAAGCGGGCGCACCACATGGTCGAAACGGGGCACCGCAAGATGGCCTGGAAGATGGTCCTCGATCACGCCCGATCGCCGGTGACCGCCGACCGCATCCGGCGCGTCATGGCCCGCAGCCTCGACCTGTGGCTCCTGTACAGGGACGGCGTGGCGCGCGCCTGCCGGATCGATCGGCCCCCGGCCCGCTCCCGCTGAAGCGCGGCCCGGCCGGGTGCCCGGTCGTGCTAGTCTTCGTCCGGAAGGCCGTCCACCTCCAGCCAGCCCCCTTCGTCGAAAAACCCGAAGCGACGCTTCAGCTTCACGAACAGCCGGCCGGATCGCGGCAGCGACGCCAGAGGCACCTCGACGATCCCGCCGCGCCGGCCGCCCCGCAGGGAGGCCAGTCCCCTGGATTCCATGGTGAGCGCATCGGTGATGTCCGAGCGCCCGCGCCTCCAGCGCAGGTCGAGCGACAGGCTCTGCCGCGCCCCCTCGGCCCCCGCCGCCACGTGCAGGGTCGGGCGGCCGAATGCCCCCGGGCGCGGACGCAGCTTCAGGTCGAGCCGGAGCGCGGAGCCGTCCCGGATCGCCCGCCGCACCGGGTGGAGGCCGTTGCCCGGCACGCCGCGGGCGGCGTCGACGAGAAACACCTCGGGGCGCTGGGCATACGCCAGGAACTTGCGCCGGTGGACCGTCAGCTGGGTGGCATGACAGAGGATCGCGCGACGCTTCCGGGCCTTCTCCGCAGGCGACAGCTCGAAGCGTGCCACATCGGGCCCCTCCTCGGCCCCTTCATCGGGTCGCATGGCCGCGGTGCGGTGGACGATGTAGGTCAGGATGCGCGCCCCTTCCTCCCCGGCGGATCGGCCCGGGGAGACCCGGGACAGCGCGAGGCGGGCCAGGACGGCCAGGGCGCTGTGGTCCGGGTGCAGATCGAAGGGGGAGGGGAGAATCACCAGGGTCGGCCTCCAGTCGGCCAGCAGGGAGGCGAGGCGATTCACTCCGATCTGGTCGCCGAAGAGCAGCAGGTCGGTGATGGCCTGATCCGGCAGGCCGAGGAAGACGGCGTCCTCGGCCCGGAGCCCCAGCTCCACGAGGGCGGCGAGCGCTTCTCCGCGGCGGCGCCGGCCGAACCGGGCGGAATCCTCCGGGCCGATACGCACGCGCCGCTCGACCAGGCGCTGCGTCCACGGGTTGTTCTCCCCGTCGGTGGCGAACAGCACGCGGGCGGCCCCGCCGCGCGCCAGGGCGCGCTGCAGCAGGCCGCCGGCGGCGAGCGTCTCGTCGTCCGGATGGGGCGCCAGGACGAGAAGGCGCTCCCCGGGCCCCGGCCCATCCCATCTCACAGCGAGTCTCCGCGCTTCGCGAACGGGGTGAACCCCCGTTCCACCGCCTGCGCCCAGATGATCGCGATCGGTCCGTCGGCAGGCGCCGGGCGGTACTCGTGCCGGCCGGGCGCGAGATCGCGCGGACCGTCGCACGGCGCGCCGTCCAGCATACCCCGTGGAGGCCCCTCTCTGCCCGCCACGGCGTACCGCGCGGGGATGGCGATCTCGAAGGAGAGCGCCCGGTCCGCGTCCCCCGCGGCCGGCTCCAGGACGACCCCCGCCACGCGCCACGAGCCGACCACGACGAAGTGCTCCTCCAGGAAGCGCCGCGCGCGCGGCGGAAAGCCCTTGATGTCGGCCGGGGCGACGCAGGTCCTGGTCTCGACGCAGCGCTCGGGAATGCGATCGGCGATGAGACCGCGCGCCATCCGCTCCAGGGTCATGGTCTCGAGGGCGAAGTAAAAGGGGCGGTTGCGGAACACGCTCTGCCCCTTGAGGTCGAGCACGGGATCCGAGGGATCCGTGAGGCGCAGGACCTCGGCGAGGAGCCGCTCCTGGACGCGCGTGCCCTGGCCGCGCAGCGGCGACAGGGCGGGGAGGACCAGGAGCTGCAGGCAGGCGAGGCCCGCCGCCAGCCGGACGCCCCCGCCCCGCCAGGCAAGCATCCCTCCCGCCAGAAGGACGGTGAAGAGCGGGTAGAACGGCAGCAGATCCTGGCGTGTGTGAACGGGCCAGACCGTGGAGAGCAGGAGGTACTGCGACCCGGAGAGCAGCAGCAGGAAGGCGAGCACGACGCCGGGTCCGGGAACGCGGCGGACGAGGAGGCGCGCCATTCCGAGGAGGAGGGCGAGGATCGGCAGCAGCAGGTACAGTCGCTTCGAGTACCCCCAGCGGCCGACTCCCGGCAGGAGATTGTGCCCGATGACGCAGTAATAAAGGTCCGTCAGGGCGCCGCGCGCCCCGAACCAGGCCACGATCGCGGCCGGCACGACGACCATGCCGCCCGCGGCGGCGAGCGCCGAGCGGACCATCCGGGCCGGACGGGCCCCCAGGAGCAGGACGCCCGCGGCCGCGATCCCCAGGGCCGCGAGGAGCATCACCGTCTTGAGCGAGACGGCCAGGCAGGCCCCAAGGAGCAGCCCGCCGAAGAGCCAGCGCCTGGGTCCGGCAGGACCCGAGAGAAAGACGGCGATGGCCAGGACCCAGAGCGCGGCCCACAGGACATCCGTCCGGTATTCGACCGATTTGAAGAAGAAGGTCGGGCTCAGCCCGCAGAGGATCGCCGCCCACCATCCGGCGCGCGCTCCGAAGAGCCGGCGGCCCAGGAGGTACGTTCCCCAGAGCGTCGCCGCGGAGAGCGGGATCAACGCCAGACGCATGAACACGAGGATGCGAGGGCTCTCGCCGATCAGGGCGACCAGGGGGGCGCTCAGGACATGAAACAGCGGCGCGTGGTTGTCGAAGACATCCCTGTACGGAAGCAGGCCCTGGGTCCAGGCCCAGGCGACGTGCAGGTGCTGCGGCTCGTCGGAGTCGAAGGGGTAGCTGAAGCAGTAGGCGGCGCGCAGCAGGAGCATCGCGCCGGCGAGCGCCACAAGGCCCGGGACCTCGGCCCGCGGGAGCGCCGCGGCGCGCTTCTCCACGTCCTCTAGGCCTCGCGCAGGGCGTTGGTGATCTTCAGCCGCGCGGCGCGCGAGGCGGGGAACAGGCCGCCGAACAGCCCCATCGCCAGGGAGAAGATCACACCCGCGACGATCAGCGGAGCGGTCAGCTCGAAGTTGAACATGATCTCGGCGAAGGTCTGGAAGTTGTTCGTGCCGGTCGGGGCGGTGAGGAACAGGTTGACGATGAGGGCGGCCATGGCGCCGCCCAGGACACCGCCCAGGAGCCCGAGGCTCATCGACTCGAACACGAACGAGGCCAGGATGACGGTCCGGGAGAAACCGAGGGCGCGCAGGGTGGCGATCTCGCGCGTGCGGGCCGACACCTGCGCGTACATCGTGTTCATGGCGCCGAACGAGGCGCCGATCGCCATGATGACCGCCACCAGGTAGGCCAGGAACTGGATCGGCTTGGCGGTCCCCATCTGTTTCGCGAAATACTCGGTCTCGGGCGTCGCCTCGAGCTTGATCCGCTGGTCGCCCTTGATCCCCGCGACCACCCGGTCGCGCGCCCCCGAGTCGGTGGCGCGGGCCACCACGCTGCTGAACCCGGTCCCCCGGTGGGCCTGCTCCTGCACGTTGTGCAGATCGGCCCAGATCTCCGAGTCGTAGGGCGACCCGGAGGCGTCGAAGAACCCGACGACCGTGTAGCGCTCCGATCCGGACTGGATCGTGCGGCCGATCTGCATGTCGGCGAAACGCTGCCGCAGCCGGGTCGAGACGATCGCCTCGCTGGTGCCGGACCGGAACATCCGGCCCTCGACGACCTTGACCTTGTCGTCGCGGATCCCTATGGCGACCGGCTCGACGCCGCGCACGATCACGTTGGTCCGCTTGCCGTCCCGGCGCGGGATGTTGATCAGGACCACCATCTCGGAGGAGACGATCGGCTGGCCGTCCTCCCCCTTGGCGATGCCGTCGAGCGTGCGGATCGCCTCGTACTGGTCGCGGCTGACGTAGCTCTGGACGTCGGACTGCGCCCCGACCCGCAGGACGACGACGTTGAGGGGAGACACGCTGGTCGAGAGGGTCTTGCGGACCCCTTCCGCGAGCGACATCACCAGGAGAAAGACCGTCACGACGAGGGCGATGCCGAGAACGGTCATGCCGGTCGAGACTTTGCGGACGACCAGGTTGCGCAGGTTGTACTTGAGCGGGATGCCCATCAGACGACCTCCGAGCCGTCCGGGATGCCCATCAGGCCACCTGCCTGAGACCGTCGACGATCCGCACCCGCGCCGAGCGGATCGCCGGCACGAAGCCGGCCAGGATCCCGATCGCCACGGAGGCGGCGAAGGAGGTGAGGAGCGTGGTGGCGGAGATCCGGACGTTGAAGGCGAAGGGCGCCACGGGAGAGTGCTTCATCCCCTCGACCAGGATGTGGGTGAACGGAATCGAAAGCAGGACCCCCGCGACGCCGCCCAGAAGGGCCAGGACGACGGCCTCGGAGAGGACGAGCGCCAGGACCTGGCCGCGCCGGAACCCGAGGGCGCGGATGACCGCGATCTGCGTCACACGCTCGCGCGCGCTCATGGCGACCGAATTCGCCACGATGAGGACCACCGTGAGCAGCACGGTGAGCGCGATGGATCGAACCAGGAGCTTGATGTTTCCCATCATCTCGGCGAACTGCAGCATGAACTGCTGCTCGGGCATGGCCTTGACCGGGGCCTCGCTGTTCTCGAACATGCGGTTGATCGCGTCGCAGGTCCCCGGCACCTGCCCCGCCAGATTCGTGCGCAGAAAGAAGATGCCGGTCTGGTTCAGGCGCCCCACGAACGAGTTCTCCAGGTACTTGTTGTGGAAGAAGATGTTCGACTCGTCGGGGCCGCGGTACACGCCGCGCAGGACCAGGTCGAGGGTCATCGAGATATAGGTCCCCTTCAGCTGGATCCGGTCGCCGATCTTCCAGTGGTACTTGTCGATGAGCTGCCGGCCGGCGATGAACGAATCGCGCTCACCCTGCCAGGTCGCGAGCTGGTCCGCCGGGATCGTGTAGTCGTCGTGGATGACCGCCCAGACCTCCGGGTCGGTCGAGAGCTGGCCGAAGAAGTTCTCCGGGCGATCGTCGATGTAGGTGCCACCGAACCAGATCTGCGGCGCCACCGCGACGACGTCCGGGACCTGCTCGATCTTCTGGCGGTAGGCGAGGGGCATGAAATTGGCGAGCCCGGTGGCGTGCTGCACGACGATGTGCGTCGATCCCCGGCCGCCGCTGGGGTCGTACTCCATCGCCTCGAGCAGCGACGAGAGGACGACGATGAGCACCAGGACCAGGACGATCGATGCCATGGTGAGAAACGCCCGGCTCTTCTTCCGAAAGACGTTCTTCCAGACGTAGCGGAAATACTTCATGACCGGCCTTCCCGGGATCGTTCCAGGGCGGAGGCGGCGGTCTCGGCCGAGAGCACGCCCTTGTCGAGGTGCAGCATCCGGTGGGCGCGCGCCGCCGCGCGCGGGTCGTGCGTGACCATGACGATCGTCTTGGAGAACTCGGCGTTCAGCCGGTCGAGCAGGGCGAGGATCTCCTCGGCGCTCTTCGCGTCCAGATCCCCCGTCGGCTCGTCGGCCACCAGGATCAACGGATCCGCGACGATGGCCCGGGCGATGGCGACGCGCTGCTCCTGGCCGCCGGAGAGCTGCCGGGGATAGTGATCGATGCGGTCGGCCAGGCCGACGATCGACAGGGCCGTCTTCACGTGCTCGTGGCGCTCACGGCGCGACAGGGGCGTCAGGAGGAGCGGCAGCTCGACGTTCTCGAACGCGGTGAGGACCGGGATCAGGTTGTAGAGCTGGAAGATGAAGCCGATGTGGCGGGCCCGCCACCGGGCCAGCGCGCTCTCGCCCATCTGCGAAATGTCCTTCCCCTCGACGGTGATGCGGCCCCGGGTCGTGGTGTCGATCCCAGCGATGAGGTTCAGGAGCGTCGTCTTGCCCGAGCCGGAGGGCCCCATCAGGGCGACGAACTCCCCCTTGCCGATGTCCAGGTTGATGTCCTCGAGGACCGGGATCTGGAGGGAATCCCGGCGATAGACTTTCGAAACGTGCTCGATGGTGATGAGCGGCTCTGCCACGGTTCCTCCTGTGTGCCGCTCCCGCAGGCGCGTCGGCCGCAGCCGGGCGGGCGGCCCCTGCCTACTTGCTGATCCGGATGCGGGCGCCGTCCTCGAGGCCGTCCTTCGACGCGTCGGCGACCAGCGCCTCGCCCCCGCGCAGCCCTTCCTTGATCTCGGCGGTCGAATCCTTCTCGCGCCCGAGGACGACCGGCCGGAAGACGGCCCTGTCGTCCTGGATGAGAAAGACACCGGTCTTCCCGTCGCGCACAGCCAGGGCGCTCTTCGGGATCTCGATCTGCGTCCGCGCCGACGCCCCCCGGGTCGCCTCGCTGGTGAAGCTCACGCGCGCCGAGAGGTCGGGAAGGATGTTCTCGTCGGGATCGAGGATGGCCACCTTGACCTTCACCGTCCCCTTCTGGCGGTCGGCGGACGGGATCACCTGCTTCAGGTAGCCCTTGTAGACGCGCTCGGGATACGCCTCGAGCGTGATCTCGGCCGGCTGCTTCGAGGCAAGGCGCGCCAGGTTCGACTCGTTGACGTCCACGCCGACGTAGAGAGTCGAGAAGTCGACCAGCGTCACGATGGCGCCGCCGTTCGAGGAGCCCTGGCCGGGCGACCCGAACGGAGAGACCGCCTCGCCGACGTGCGCCCGCTTGGCGACCACGACCCCGTCGAACGGCGCCCGCAGGACCGTGTAGTCGAGGAGGGCCCGGATGTAGTCGGCCCGGGCGCGCGTCGCGGCCTCTCCGGACACCGCGGCGTCGAGGGCCGATTTCGTCGCCAGCCCCTGCTGGAAGAGCGTCTGCTGTCTCGCGAGATCCGCCGCGGCCTGGGCCCAGGCCGCCTGGGCCTCGGCGAGCTGCGCGTCGAGGTCCTGGTGGTCCAGGCGGGCGATGATCTCCCCTTTCTTGACGCGCGATCCCTCCGTCACCCGCAAGTCGGTGATGCGCGAGGTGATCTTGGGGGAGAGGTCCGCCCGGGTCTCGGCCTCGACGTACCCCGAAGCCGACAGGACCGTCAGCGCCTGGCCTTCCGTGACCAGAGCCGCCTTCGTGGACTCCACCGGCACGGCCCGCAGGACAGGGGACATGAGGACGTATGCGCCGGCGGCGACGGCGAACGCCAGGACCGCCCCGAGAAGCAGGATCCCGATGGGGCGCTTCGGGCGGTCGGGCTCGCGGCGGATCCTGAGGCCCGCCAGGTCCGGTGCGGCGCGCGGATTGTCGACCGGCATCGGCATGCTCATGCGAGAAGGGCGAGCACCGCGCGCGGATGACTCTTCGTGTCGACCTTCGGAAAGGCATGCGCAATGGTGCCCTGCGGGTCGATCACGTAGGAGATCCGCCGGGCGCATTCGTCCTGCGGCGTGTCGCAGGCGCCGTAGGCCATCCCGATCTCCCGCTTCGTGTCGCAGAGCAGGCGGAACGGGTAGCCGAACTTCTCGGCGAAGGCCCGGTTCTCTTCCACGGTGTCGAACGACGCTCCCAGGATCACGGCGTTTCTCTTGTCGAATTCGGTCGCCAGGTCGCGGTACCCGCAACCCTCGATGGTTCAGCCCGGCGTGTCGGCCTTCGGATAGAACCAGAGGACGACGGTCTTCCCCTTGAAATCGGCCAGGGAGACGTCCCGCCCCCGGTCGTCCTTCACCGTGAACGCAGGCGCAATGGAACCTATTGAAAGCATGGCGGTTGTCACCTCCCCAAGTTGGGCAGAGTCATGAGGTTACCATCCCCCGGCGCCGCGCCGCAAGCGGAGGGCTCGGCGCAGGGCTCGGCGGCTCGTGCGCCCCGGCGGCCCGACCGGAAGCGTGGGCACCCTCAGGGCGGGGTGGGGGACGGCTCTCCTTTGAGACGCGCATCCCGACGCCGCATCTTCTCCAGGATCTCGATCGCGCGCCGGCCGCCGGCGCTCCCGCGCGGAAAGAGACGGGCCGCCTCGGTCAATTCCGCCCGCGCCCGGTCGCGTCGCTGCAGAGCGCGGGCGACCAGGCCCATGGACAGGTGGGTTTCGGGCAGGTCGGGCCGTGCCCGCACGGCCCGCTCGCAGTGCGCCTCGGCGTCGGCGATCGCCCCGTCCTCGTAAGCCGACATGCACATGTCGGCGAGAGCAAGCCCTTCGCCGGGGGCGAGGTCGACGGCGGCCCGCCATTCGCGCCAGGCATCCTCCTTGCGCCCGAGCGCTCTGTACGCCTCCCCGAGGCTGCGCCGCACTTCGGCGAAGTCGGGGGCAATCTCCAGAAGCGCTTCGTAGCGGGCCGCCGCCTCGTCCCAGCGTCCTTCCTCCGCCGCCATGACGGCCAGGGCGTTGTACGGATCGATCCTCCGCGGGTTCAGCGCCATCGCCTGCAGGTACGCGTCGCGCGCCTCCTGCGGCCGCCCTTTCATTCTGAGGGCGTAGGCGGCGTTCAGCGCCTCCTCTTCCGGGTAGACCTCTCGGGGGGCCCGGGCGTCCAGATTGAACAGGACAAGCCCGCACAGGAAAGCGGCCGGGACGATCGGTCTCTTCAGGCACCCCGGCAGCGCGGCCAGCATCCGACCCGCGAGCAGCGCGGCGACCGGAACCAGAGGGAGCCGGTAGCGATCGGTTGGAAAAAACAGAAGGATGGAGACCGCGTACGCCGCCGTGTAGAGCAGGAGGAGTCGGCGGCCGGAACCCTGCGCTTCGGAGGCCTGTCCGCCGACGAACAGGCCGGCCAGGGCGAGCGGGGCGACGAGGCCGAACGGAAACGAAATGCCGAAGCGCCAGAGGAGGAGCGCCAGAAGCCACGACTCGCGGCGGTAGACGTAAGCGTCCTGGTTGCGCGGGATCTCCCGTCCGGCGATCAATTCGCCTGTCTTGCGCGCATAGAGACGCAACGCCTCCCCGGGGTGCTCGCGCAGGTACCGACCGGCGCGCGCGGCGAAATAGCGCGACCGGGCGGAGGCCTTCACGATGCCGAGGTTCTCCGGCTCCTGGGCGAGGCGCTCGAACTCCCCCCCGGGGCGCAGGCGGATCGTCCGCTCGTAGTCCGGGTTGTTGCCCACGAAAAAATTGATGCCGCCGTTCGAGGAGATCAGCACCGCATCGCGCGCCACGAGAACGTTGCGCGCCGTGACGACCAGAACCGGAAGCCCCACGCCCGCGACCAGAAGTCCCGCGACGCCCGCCGCGCGCATCCGCCGCCAGGCCCAGGCGGCGGCCGGGGGGACCGCCAGGAGAATGTTCGGGGTCGCCGTGGCGGCCAGCCCCCAGAGGAGCCCGGCCGAAAAGAATCCTCCGGGGCGCGGGTCGGCCGGCTCGCCGATCCCCGCCGCACGAAGGAGCATCAGGAGCCCGCCCAGGACGAGGACGATGTGCACGACCGGGACGAGCGGCTGCGCGTCGAAGTGGATCAAAGGGCCGTACAGGGCGCCGATGACTCCGGCCGCCGTGGCCGCCCGCGCGTCGAACAGTCGCTTCCCGATCCAGTAGATCAGCACGCAGGAGAGCGCCCCGACGGCCGCCTGGACGGCGTAGATCGCCAGCATGCCGTTGCCGACCGTCACGAACAGGAGGGCCAGGAAGTAGGAGTACAGCGGCGGCTGCCAGAACACCTGATGCCCGCCGGTCAGGGAGCCGGAGGCGATCGCGGCGGCCATGCGAAAGTAGTTCGGGCCGTCGATCAGGGGGACGTCGAAGTACGGGGCGTCCCGGATCTGCAGGACGTAGAGGAGTCTCAGCGCGTACGCCAGCACGAACACCGCCGCCGGCCGGAGGTCCTTCACCCGTCCCCCCAGGAGCACCGGGCTATCCCCGGTTCATGGCGCCGACCCTGCGCCCGCCACCAGGGTCACCTGCGTCCCGTGCTGCGCCCGGCGAATCAGGCTGCATGTTACGCCGGGTCATGTCGAATCCGTCAACCTTGAGGCACTTCCGGCGCAGTCCCGGCGGCTGTCGCGCCTGCTCGGGCTAGCAGGCGGCCTGCCGGGAGCGGCAGCGGTCGGCGTTGGCGGCTTCTATTTGAGCGCCGTGACGGTCGGCGTCGCTCGCCTTGACCTCGTCGGGTTTCAAGATGACCTCCTCGACGGTGGTCATGATCGGCGCGCCGCCGTGGCCGACGCCGAACTCCCAGCGCAGGTGCCCCTCGCACGATCCGCGGCAGCGCAGGCGCCCGGCGTGAATCCCCTGCAGGTGGTGCGTGGCGCAGAGCACCGCCAGGTTGTCGTCTTCGTTGCCGCCACCGTGGGACCGGTAGATCACATGGTGGACCTGCAGGCTCTGGCGCGACGAGCAGCCAGGGACCCGGCAGCGCCAGCCGTCCCTCTCGAAGATCCGGTGATCGCGTCGCCACTTGGGGTCGCCGCTGACGTCCCAGGTGTGCAGGAACGAGGCGATCATCCGGGCGACGCACTCCCAGTCCTCGAGAGGGGACGCGTCGACGGGCCCCCCCGGAACCAGGCGGCAGACGTTCAGGGCATGCTGCCAGAGGTCGGCGACGTCATTGGGGGCCCAGAAGCGGACGCGCGACCGGGAGGACGCACACATTGGCACCCTGTCCACGGCCGTTGCGGGCGCACACATTTGCACTCCGCCGCCTACCGCCGACCACGTCGTCCTCCCGACTCTCCAGGGGGAATCGACCTGCACCTGACCCGAAGCGGAAACGCCGTCCGGTTGTGTGAACCGGCCCGGCTGCCAGGCCGGATGACTCCAGTTACCGTCCGGCGGGCCGACTCCAGACCGGGCGGCCACCACGGCCGTCTC